>NZ_DATNPA010000390.1:0-9286 GCF_036703385.1 Allocoleopsis sp.
ACTGGAAGGTCTTGAGGACAGCAGCGCCAGTGAGGCTGAACATTCACTTGTGTTAGGGCACGTAACCGGGTGATGGCTTGATTAATTTCATGCCCTCGATCTGACAAGGTCGCAGGGTCGGTCATCTTTTTCGATAAAATCAGGGCACCTACTATTGTTGATGTCCCACTGCCGATTTTGGCGCTCTAACGTTAATCAACCTCTTGCTCTCATTCGATTTTCGCCCGCCCAGCCCCCACCCCCCTAATCCCCCCTTAATAAGGGAGGACGTTAGAAACGGAGGGGAGAATGCATTCCAAGTCCCCCAGAATTGGGGGATTTAGGGGGCATTCCAGAATTTATGCAAGAGACGACCATGAACTACGTTCACAAACCTTGGATGAAAATAGGGATAGGAACGATTTAGCGTTGTTTCAGCCTCTATTTTCAAGCTAGGTCTCATGGCTGTCCAGTTTGCCAGTTATTTGCGGACTCAGTAACTAACCACCATGCCTTCCGATTCCCCTGGTCGCTACCAAAGTCGATTTTTCAATTTTCTTAACCGACAATCGGTTCGTTTGAGCGGTCGAGTCGCTCGCGCGGTACGTCAGATTAAAGTCGCAGCAACCTGGGGAGTGCAAATTCTGCTTTATCCGGCATACCTGCTGACACAAGTCAGCCTATCAGCAGGTCGTCAACTCTCGTCGGAGGCAGAAGCGGGATGGCCTAAATTAAAGGAATTGACCCATAAAGAACCAGAACACGAGGAGACAGTACCCCAAGCGGATACCCCTATTCAACGAGTCCTCCGTGAAGTCACCACCCTACCTCTTCCAGAAGTATTGGGTTCAGTGGTGTTACAACCAGATTTGTGGGTAGAAGACAATAGTCAGGCGTCAGATGGGCAAACGCCTGACAACGGACAATTAACAACTCCCTCCTGGTTGGAGTTGACGCCGCCGCAAACTGGGAGTGAGCCGACGATTGCCCAAACGCGAACCAATGAAGTCCGTCATGAGATTCAGGGGGTAGCGAGTCTGTTGGAAACACGTTCCTTGGTACTCGTTACCATCGAAAATCAAATTCTGGATATTTTGACGCCTCAGCAGCAGCAAAAACTCGCTTCTAAGATGAGCTGGGAAGTGGCGAACTTCTGGCGTCAACGGCGTTTAGTCCAAGCATCTAAGCTCAAAAATGCAGCACCTCGGCTTTCCAGCTTGGATCAGCCTCGTGTTTTGCTGCCGGTGAGGCTGTTTTGGAAGGTGATGGCATGGGTGCAAACCAGTCCAGTGGCGATCGCAGCGAATCTTTTCCAAGAATCTACCTTGATTGGAGAAGAGGCTCTCGATTCCGGTGAAATCTTACCGCCTCGTCGAGCCTTAAAACCAAGGCGTCAACTGCCAGGGTTGAATAACTCAGCGATCGCAAATCAGCAAGTACCCCAAAAAGCCTTAGCTTCTTTAGATCGCACGATCGCTGAACTAGAATCTCACCAACTTGTACCCGGAACGGAAGGTTTAGTCCAACTCCGAGATTCCTTACAAGAGCGGTGGAATTCCTCCTGGGCTAACGTTTCTGAGGGTCTCCTTACGCTTCGCAATCGCGGTCAAAAACTCAGCAAACAGGGACAACCACAATCCATCACCCCTGAGGAGCAAACCTCAGCAACTGAGACATCTCAAACACGTTCATTTCAGATTCCAGCCTTAATTCACGCGGCGATCGAGTACTTTTTTGGCAGACGTGGCTCTGATTTATCGGGGACAGATTCCCAGGAGCAAGCGCCACTTTCGGGGAAGCCGCAAGCAGAATTCCGTCCACTCTCTGGGCGTAATTCTCTCTCCTTATCTCCAGCGCAAAGCCGTGAAACTTCGGAGTTTGCTGATACAGATGAATCCGATCCTTGGTTATCCTGGGGTGATCTATTTGGTCATTCAGTCTCTTCAGAGGCTACAGCACAATCAACCCCTACTAGTCAAGGATTAGAGTCCCAAATTCCAAATTCCAAATCCCAAAATCAACTGCCTGAGGGGTTCAATAGTAAGATGCCCATCAAACCCAGAAATTCTGTTTGGGATAACCTCAAGCGCTTTGTGAGTCCTAAGTCAGCTCTGAGCAAGCGTTCTGCACCAGGTAGGAAAAGGCCGACTGTCGAACCTGATTCCTCAGTTCCCCAGGCTGGTAAACTGACAGCGACCCAAAAGACACCGCCTTTGGCAACTCCGACACAAGACAAAGGCAGTACTCCAACCAAACAACCTAAGACGCCCTCTTCTATTGACGTGGCTTCCCGCCGTCCCAGTGGTATATCGTCGGGTAAGGGGAAGACTACGGCTATCACAAATCCTTCTACCCCTGCTCAAGATACTGGAATTGAACCCTCGCCCGATTGGATTGAAACGAAGGCAACTCCAACCGGATACGTCAAGCACCCCTTAGAACGAGTGTTAGGGTGGTTAGATCGCTCTATGCTGTGGTTGGAAGAGTTCGCGTTGAAAGTTTGGCGATGGTTGCGGCGGTTGGGGCGTTGAGAACCGAAGCGTCTGACTAATAAAGGTTCTGGTAGGGGCACGACATGTCGTACCCTCTCCCCAGGTAGTTGATCTCAGATCTTGCCGCAACTCACGGTTACCCCACCCCAGCCCTCCCCTGAGCAAGGGGAGGGAGCTAAATACCTCCCTTAATCAGCCGGAGATCATACCAATTGGATTTGAGTTTGACACAACAACCGAGAACCGCTATCGTCTCAACTTCTTCGATAACGCATCCCCGGTAACTGAGACGCCAATCCCATGAGTTCTAATTGCAACAGGGCGCTAGAAACCGACCCCGCTGCCAAACCCACTTGCTGCACAATGGAATCAAAAGGAGTCGGTTCAGGTGTTAACGTTTGCAACACCTTTGTCAATTCTGGCTCTAGCTGAGGCACGGCTTGAGGTGGCTCTTGTGCAAACAGAGGTAACTGTGTTACAGAGTCAAGTTCTGGGATGGCTCCCAGCATTTCCAACAAATGACCTTCATTTAAAATCACATGAGCACCTCGACTCAACAGCCCCAAGCACCCTTTAGACTGCTCATCATCCAGTCGCCCCGGCAACACATAAACATCGCGACAAAATTCATTCGCTTGATACGCCGTAATCAGCGCCCCGGACTTACTGGGGGCTTCCATCACTAGAATGGCGCGACACAAACCTGCAATAATGCGATTGCGCTGGGGAAAATGAGCGCGATTGGGCTGAGTTCCGGCAGGGTATTCACTTAACACTAACCCCTGCTGCTGAATTTGTTCGTAAAGATTGCGATTGCGTGGGGGATAAATCAAATCAACACCGGTTCCCAAAATAGCCCATGTCCGTCCACCCGCCTGCAAACAGCCGTGATGCGCTTCTGTATCAATGCCTGCTGCCATGCCAGAGACAACGGTAAAACCATGCCGAGCCAAAGCGGTACTCATTTTCCGCGTCCAACGTTTACCGTACTCTGTCGGTTCGCGAGTGCCAACAATGCCTACCATCGGCTTTATCCCCTGATTTTCCTGGGGTTGCACCTGCCCTCGATAGTATAAAACTGGGGGTGCGCTGGGAATCTCTAGCAGTAAGCGGGGATAGTCGGCATCAGCTGGTGTCCAGAACTGGGGATTTTTGGCAGTATGCTGTTCTAAGAGCTGTTCTGGATTAATTTGCGATCGCGCCGTCACCACCGTCCCAGCCAACTGATACCCAAAACCTTCTACTGCTTGCAACTGGGTAGCATTCGCGCTCCAAGCCTCTGCCAGCGTACCAAAATATTGTTGTAGACGCCGGAGCAACACTGGCCCCACACCCTTCACTTGTGCCCAAGCTAGCCAGTAGGTACGTTCTTCCACTTTATTTCCCCCTCTTGATGCACCAGCCGCTACAGCCATCCGTTTGACTGCGCCTAAAGCCTGTCTCTTCTTTTAAGCGTTCCAACTCACAAGACGGGCATAGAGATAAGCAATGGCTTCAGAAATAATAGACCGCACTCCTGCACTATATATCCACCATTGTTTTGGATTGTAACTATCTGAGTCTACGCTAATCACGCCGACTTGAATTTTGGGAGCAAGGGCTTGCTTGAACAGTAGCCAACTCCTTCTAGCATGGACATCACTGGAATAAAGGTTAATAGATTTTATCTTCAAATTTGACTGGCTGATCCATTCACGCAGGGCAATGGCAGAAGCGGCGGTACGATTTCTGAGGACTTCAGGGGCTGGAACAGCAACGAGTTGATCTGGAGGGAATCCTAGTGCAATTAATGTGGCTGCTGAAAGTTCGGCATTAGTCTTATATTCGGACAGATAATATCCTTGTTCCAATGGAGTTCCTGTAGTAATCAGTTTTTGATAGCCTCCTCGTTTGAATTCCTGCATGGCGCTTTTTAGGGCATAGTCTTCCATCCAGCCTTCTACAACTAAAACATCAGCCTTAATGGGAAAATTGGGAGCCAGGAAACGATGGGCATGATTGGCTATAAATAGCATTAAAGCCAAGACAAGCACAAAGATGAATAACCATCCCTGGATTGTGGGTAACCAGACTTCTTTCCGCTGGATTAAAGGCATAATTAAGAACATTCAGGCATCAAAGAATTTATCCGAAATTACTCTATGGCTAAGAGTTCCTTCACCCGGATTGAGGGACTATCCGAAAAATTCTTTTTAGACTTTTGATTTTCGCCCAACTCATCGCTTATTCCCGATCTCTATTCCCACTCCTCAGACTTAGTGTAAGCCAGACTCCCAAATTCCAATGTAGAGGCGATCGCCTTTTTGCCTCTCAATCACACCCTTGAGAGAATTTAGGGTAAACGAGTATTGTTGAGACACTTTCTGCTGTACTTGTTGTAATCCTTGCTGGATTTCCTGATTGAGCTTGCAACCTAACATTCCATTCAATGTCATTACCATTAGCTGAAAATCTACTTCCGAAGTAAAAGATGCCTCCGTTTGCCGAATCCGTTCAGAGTTTTTATCAAATAAAAAGCCTAAGCTTACCTGCTCAGGAATTAACTCATAAGATACAGCACCCGTATTAGGCCAATAGCCACGTGAAGTTTTACTAGGGGTACCTAACATCCGTAGAACATCTTTTTTATCGATTCCTGGCTGAAATGCTGGAATGCCAATGCCACTTGGATCGGCTCGGCATTCCCGTTCAATTAGACTCCCTAGCGACGGCCCGGAATCATCAAAAGTCTTTGGCGGCAACCCTGCTGGATGGGCGGCGAGGAGAAAATTTTGTGGTACCGCTTGCGATTGGAATAACAGCGAAGAGGGTAGTAAAACCGGGGAAAGTCCGGCTATCAGGTAACTCGTGACAATTAAGATCCCCATGACAATTTTATAGAATATGTTTGGAACTAGCACCGTATGTGATCGGGATTGCTCGCCTTGGATGTCTGCTTAAATTTAAGATTAGATATCCCTTAAAATCTCTCTTCAGATTTAAGAATGCTCATTTTATTAACACTCAAATACTGATTCGTGAGATTTAATCCGAATAACTTCTCCTCAACTGCTGTCTCAAGCTTTCAATTTTTATTTTTGAATTAAAACTCAAGGCTGTATAATAAAACATTCAGGCGAAAAGTCACTTAAGTGGTAGATAAAAAAGTACCCTGATCTCTATCAGAGAGACTTAGCAGAAAGATTTACAGTAACTAACCATAAGGTCGTTCTGAAGAGCTAAAGCTCAATTTTATCCATGCGATGCCTTTTGGACTCGCAGCTTCCAGCTCATTGCCGCTCTACGGCGGTACGCTTGGTGCCATCGATTGTTAATCTTTAATTTTTACCGCCCAATAACGGTTTTACACCAAGCACAAACCTCTTAAAGATAAATCATTTTTTTTGTCATTCCGCCATCAATAACAAAATTTGCACCCGTGATAAAACTGGCTTCAGGAGATATAAGATAAAAAATGAATGAAGCAATATCTTCAGGTTGACCCACTCTCCCAGTAGGGTGCTGTTGATGGTCTTGCTTTGTTAGTTGCGGAGTCTTTCTATTGGCTTGTTTTTTCCATTCACTCACATCTATCCAGCCTGGACTAATGCAATTAACCCGGATTTCTGGGCCTAAACTAATCGCTAAAGCGTGAGTTAAAGCTACGATCCCTCCTTTAGATGCTGAATAAGCTTCTGTATTCGGTTCTGACATTAGCGCTCGTGTTGAGGCAATGTTAATAATCGTCCCTTGATTTTTTCTCAAATAAGGTACAGCATACTTTGTACAAAGAAATGCCCCAGTGAGATTAATAGAAAGTGTATTATTCCAAGATTCTAAACTAAGTTCAGTTATCGGTAAATTCTCCGGATCAGCCCGTGCAGCATTATTAATCAATACATCTATTCTTCCCAAACTCGTGTCAGTTTCTTGAATTAAGCTGTTAACGGATTTTTCGTCAGAAACATCAGTATGGATAAACCGGAGAGAACCAAGAGGCTTCAATTCTGCCTCCGTTTCCTTTCCGGCCTCTTCATCGATTTCTGCAATAATGACACAGAGTCCCTCTTGCAAAAATTGCTTAGCGATCGCTTTGCCAATCCCCTGCCCTCCTCCCGTAACAATCGCTACTTTTCCCCGCCAGCTCATAAGCCCTCCTCCTGAATTCATGAATGAGCAGTACGCTGCTCTTTGAGATAGGCAAAAACAGACTTATCACCAATATCCGGAGGAATGGGTTGCACCACTTTTCGCAGTGCAAACACCATAAATAAAACAGCCCAGATGGCTAAAAAACTCTGTTCCCAAGCAGTTGGCAGGACACCCGATAGGTGGCCTAATAAAAGGATGGGCACTAGAGGTGTGAGGAACTTGGTTTCAAAGCGGTTGAAGCAAAACGCTTCCTTAAAATAAATTCCTGTCAACGCCGCAAAGCTAAAACCGATGCCGAGAATGGTTGTGGGATGGTTGTAAACAAATAAAGCAAAAGGTTCGCGAATGGATAGTGCTATCACCGTTGAGACAATGCCACCGATCGCCCAAAAGATTTGAAGCAGTCGGTGTAAGGGTACTAAGTAAATATGAATGGTTACCAAGCTAACCCCCAGTGATAACCAAAACAACGCATAAAGGGGAGTCAGCAGGGCTAAAACAGTGGGGGTAGCACCCCAGGACAAGACTAGTCCGCTAGCTAGGGCGAAACTTAGCGCGGCTGCCAACAAACCGCTACGGTAGACAATCACACCCGTGCGATCGCCCTGATCAATCGTAAATTCCCCGAATTGACCCTGATAAACCTCTGGTTCCAACGGCTGTTGTAACCTCATATTTTATCCTCTCGTCTAAACATTTGACGCCTTTGGAGTAGTTATAGCTATATCGGCAACACCTGCATATGTCCAGGTTTTTGCATCGATTTTGATATTTCTACAACTTTAACCTTTCATTTCTAGGCTCACCACTACTTCCACGGGTGAACCTACATCCATCTGTAACGTTTGATGGGCATTACCGCCGTTAACGGCAATCTCTACCCAACCGTGACTTCCGATCAGGGCAACAAGTTCTCCCAGGGGGCGATTCGTATAAGTTTGGCTACTCTCGATCCTGCGATCGCGCAGCATCTGTGTAGGAGAATCGCCCAAGACAACTGACCAGGTTTTTCCCTGAACCTCCGCCGCCGGAATATTGGTGATGAGGTTGCCGAAGTAATCTATATATTGAATACAACCTATGACACCAGAACTTGTTGGGGTGCGATCGCCAATCGTCAACTGAACTAGTGTTTTTGGCTCAATGCTTACGCCTAGCCGTGCGATCGCAACACCACTGGCGATATGAGCACCCACTGCTGCAAAGATATCTCGACCGTGGAATGTGCTACTGGGTGTCGGTGTCCGCCAGTACTCCGGATTAGCCAGTTCCACAGTGGCTAAGGCTCTCGTTTGATTTAAGACACCACTGAACAATCCATTATCGGGTCCAACCAGAAAGCCTTGATCGATTTGAACAGCAATCCCCCTCCGTTGACTTCCCACCCCCGGATCGACCACAGCAACATGCACCGTCCCAACCGGAAAGTAGGAATAGGCATTCATCAAGTTAAACCTTGCGGCAGCAATATTTTGCGGTGGAATCTGGTGTGTGAGGTCTATAACGGTCAAAGCCGGATTAATTTGAGCAATCACACCTTTCATTACACCCACATACACATCCTTTAAGCCAAAGTCGCTTAAAAGAGTGATGAGCCGATTTTCAGTCATCTTGCATGATTGAGGGTAGCGTTTATCTTCTTTTTCATTAAATAATTGAAGAGAGTATGCCGGATTGACATACTCTCTTAGTGGTATTGGCTCCTATCAGCGAGTGCATCCCGTTAGAAGTCAATCTACGCTCCCAAGATACTTTCCTGTCGCAAAGCCCCTACAAAATTGCGACGGCAAAATAGGGAGGCTCCCCTATCAGCTCACCAGCAGTTTGCAGAGTTCATTCAAATTCGGCGCTTTAAATGAACTATCTTCCCCTTTAAACGTTGGATCATATGCCTTTGCAATGATCGTTTCTGCCAGATTTTCTAAATTTTTGATATTCTGCGGCTCTGTATTATCCATATCATCCAGACCTTGGCCTTTCTTTAACAAAGCTTGGTAGCGATAGTACTGAGGTGGTCTATCCTGAGCTTTTGGCAAGAGTTGTTCTAGTTGAACAGCGACAGATTCACTAGAACCGTCAAGCGTAATATTAAGAAGCGGTTCTACCCATCCCACTAATCCCCAATTCTTAGCTTTCTCGTACTCATATCTACGGGTTAGTGAGCCGGTTCCCAAAGATACTACCAGTATGTCCTTGAGTTCAAGTGGTTTCTTACCAGGTTTTTTAGAATCAATGATGGCTTCCATCAGTGCTAGGGATGTGGGATTATTGGCAAAAACTCCACCATCAACCAAGCTATAAAAACCTCTGTTTTGGGTCTCGTGTTCGGCAGAAGCCTCAACCTTATGGGGTTTGAAATAAGTCGGAGCCGCTGAAGTCGCCATTGCGGCTTGGTGCATGGTGAAGCCACTAGATATTTTCCGATAATACGGATTAGTTCTTTCTTCTTTTTTGGTTTGGCTTGTAAAGAAAACAGGTGTCCGTAACTGAATATCGTAGCTGGTGACGAGGACTTCTGTAATTGCATCCCGGAGAGGAGTATCCCCAAAAAACTCTTTTAAGACCTTATCTCTTCCATCAGAAGAATACTTGGGCCTACTGATGTCGTCTAACTTCATTATTTTTTCAAGAAATGGCTCATAAAATATTTCTCCCCCACGTTCCCTGTAAATTTTAATTAAGTC
>NZ_DATNPA010000391.1:0-5762 GCF_036703385.1 Allocoleopsis sp.
TCAAATCCGGTTAAATGACCATAAAACCTTTAGGGGGCGGGTTTATCAGTATCTCAGATACGTAGTGAAGATTCTCGTGAACCCGCCCCTACGATAATCTGGTGGTTCAAACGGATTTGATATCACTCCTCTTGCAAAAGAAGTGAGCGTCCCTTGTAGCAGTGATGTTTATACAAGCTCTACTCACTTATCTATATCTAAATCTAACTTGAGTTGATTTGTCTTCTTAAAAGCTCTTTTGAAGTTTTCCTTGAAATCATCAGACTATCTGAAAGCTGCATTACAGTTATTAGCTTTGTCAGATGCCGCTCTAGATGAGAAATTCCTATATTCTCATTAAGGTGTTGATGATGCTTATGCTTCCGTCTACCATTTTCATTAATCGGATTTTTAGTTTTGTAACCTATCTGTTAAAAGTCAATTTTCTCCCGCTAAGGGATGTGATCGCGCTTCGCACACTGCACTCCTGTGATCGCCTTTTTGGGACAGCTTGGCAGAATGCGATCGCGTCCAAGGGATATGCTAGAGAAACTAGAGGTCAAATCTTGCAATGTACGAAATCACATTATCTGTGCCAGAAGAAACGGCGCTAGCTCTTAACCTCACTCCCGAAAAACTCACCGAGGAAGTGCTTTTGGCAGCAGCCGTCAAACTTTATGAATTAGGCCGACTCTCCTCTGGAGCAGCCGCTAATCTAGCAGGAATACCGCGAGTTGTATTTTTGTCAAAGCTAGCCGAATACGGTGTCGATACCTTCCGCTTAACTGAGGCAGAACTGGCAGAAGATTTAGCGAATGCCTGAAGTTATTACCGACACTTCACCAATCCAGTACCTCTACCAAACCAATTTACTTGGCCTACTCCCCACTCTGTACGGTCAAATCATCCTGCCACAGGCAGTTGCCGATGAGTTGGCTCAAGGTCAATCTCAAGGCGTGGCACTCCCCGATCCAGCCTCACTTTCATGGCTTACCATCCGTCCCGTGCAAGAATCAGTACAAGTGCTATCTGTGCCTGAGCTTGGTGCAGGTGAGCGGGAGGCACTAACCCTGGCATTAGAGATTCCGGACTCTCTAGTTTTGCTTGATGATGCTCTTGCCAGACGTTACGCTCGTCAGCTAAACATCATTTTCACAGGAACTCTTGGTGTAATTCTCAAAGCTAAGCAATCTGGATACATAGAGACAGTAGCATCAGTCCTTGATCAACTTGATGCGCTTCGCTTTCGTCTCGATCCCGCTACTCGCGCAACCGTGCTGAGACTTGCCGAAGAATCATCCTGAGTCACAGCAATCTTAATAGCTCACAGTACTACCATTAGCCTTCCATCTTAAGCCATCCAAAAACCTGACTTACTGTTAACTCTAGTTCAATCTCCTCTAGTACAAATAATTGATTGCTCCCTTGCATCAGTACAGGTTGCTGACCCGGCAAAAATACCAGTATGCTGCGATCATCGGGGTCAAGAAACCAACCTAATCGGCATCCATACTGTAGACAGTAGAGAATATTACCAATTACCTTATTAGGTTTCTGTTCAGGGGAAAGAATCTCAATTGTCCAGTCTGGAGGCAGTTTAAAATCATCAGGCACTTCTCCATCTGCATTGAAAGGAATGCGATGCCAGTGAAACATCGCTACATCGGGGACAATTGACCGACTACCAAAGCTACACCGCAATTCGGGAAAAGCGTAGGCAATCTTAGCATCCTCAGTCACTTGGTTAACGGCAGCACAAAGTTTGCCTTGCAAGCGACTGTGTCTCCCCTTTGGCATCGGCTTCTGGATAATTTCACCGTCAATGTATTCGCTAGCTGGTTTCGTTTCAGGGAGTTTTAGAAACTCATCCAGCGTAAGGGGTTTGGAGGCTGAAACGGTCATTGGAGCACCTCCATCTCCTTCATTTCTTCCTCTTCTTCCTCCTTCATTTCTTCCAGAGATTGCCAACCTGCTTGCCATAGGGAAGGGTTTTTCAATTGTTTGGCATTGAGCCAAAAACGGACATTGGGGTCGCAGGATGCAACCATTTCGGCAAAGACTAAATCCCCCTGGTTCTTGCGGTTAACGACCTGAAAGTGTCGCCAGCCCCAGGTTTTTTGCCTGGATGTCCATTTGGAACCCACGAGGTAAGGGAATTTTTGCTTTTTCGGCATTCCTAAATCCAGGGCTTAATGTTTGTTAACACTTTTTATGATAGTTTCTTCCGCGCCAGGAGGCGTGCGGCGATCACACCGCCGATAAAGCCAAATAAGTGGCCTTCCCAGGATATTCCGGGTCGCGTTGGCAACACGCCCCATATCGTACTCCCGTAGAGGAAGCCGACGACGAGGGAGAGCAAGATTGAGGGAAAGTTGCGTTCAAAATAGCCACGCAGAAGCAAAAAGCCCAGGTAACCGAAGATCAGACCACTCGCACCAACGTGAATAGAGTTCGGTGAACCAAATACCCAAGTCCCTAAGCCACTGACCAGCATGGTAATGGCGGTAACCACAAAAAAGTCGCTGGTCTCTTGCAACATGACGAACCAACCCAAAACCAAAAAGGGGATGGTGTTGGCAATCAGGTGACCCAAACCGCCGTGAAGAAAAGGGGCAAACAGGATGCCACGAAGACCAATTATGTGATGTGGTGCAATCCCGTAGACATTGAGTGCCCCACCTAGAACTAAATCTATAATCCCTATAACCCAGATGGTGGCAACGAATCCACCTAGGATTTTGCCTTGGCTTTTCAATTCACGAGCGATCGCTTGTGTTTCGGTGCGGATGATGGCTTTTCTGTCTTCCCTGCTCATAGCTTTGCCTCTGGGATAGCCGTTTTTTTGATGTGTGTGGATGTTTCCAGATTAGCAAGTTCAGCTAGGGCAATTGGTCAATTCTTGTAGGGGAATAAAGGGTGTTCCGTCGGTGTGTTACGGCTTCGCCTAACACACCCTACAGCTAAATGATCATATTTTTTTAGGTTTTCTAGGCTCTATTTCCTAGATTCTCGATCGCAACGGGTTCAATTGCATCAGCGGGTTCAAATCCGAAGACACGGGAGTAGAAGTAAAACTCACCATCTAAGGTACGTTTGATATTCTCGGCACGGCGGAATCCGTGTTGTTCTCCCTCATAAGCGACATAAGCTACGGGCAATCCTTTCGCTTTCAAGGCTTCAACCATCATCTCTGCCTGGTTAGGCGGTACAACTTTATCTTCTAATCCTTGGAAGAAAATAACAGGACAAGAAAGTTGGTCTGTGAAGTGAATGGGCGATCGCTTTTCATACAAATCTTTGCGTTCCGGGTAAGGGCCAATTAACCCATCCAGGTAGCGTGCCTCAAATTTATGGGTATCCCTCGCCAATACCTCCAAATCACTGACACCGTAGTAACTGGCACCCGCCTTAAAGACATCCCGGAAAGTAAGGGCGGCTAAGGTTGTGTAGCCTCCTGCACTGCCCCCTGCGATCGCCAATCGCTCAGCATCCACTAATCCTTGTTCGGCAAGATACTTGGCAGCATTGGCGCAATCGTCCACATCCACGATCCCCCAATTATCTTTGAGCCGTTGACGATAGTCTCGTCCGTATCCCGTGCTACCCCCATAGTTAACATCGACAAAGGCAAAGCCGCGACTAGTCCAGTATTGAATTTTCAAGTTAAATGCACTGGAGGTCGAAGCGGTTGGCCCCCCATGACTTTTGACAATCAGGGGTGGCTTTTCCCCAGCAGGTGCCGTGTAGTCCTTGTTTTGCGGTGGATAGAAAAAGGCGTAGGCGGTAAGACCATTTTCGGTTGGGAATGCGATCGCCTGCGGTGTGGAGAGATATCCTGTATCTATCTCTAACTCACTTGATCGCCGCAGCACTTCCACCTGTCGCGTTGCCAAATCCATCTGAACAACTGCCGTCGGTTCCGTTGCTGAACCCGCCATGAATACAGCCCGACCGTTTGCCGCATGAATGGATGAAATATCAGTGTAAGGCGTCTCGATGACTTCGAGCTGTTTCGTTTGTGTATTCAGACTTGCCAAGTACCAAATACCGTCTTGGGTGTAAGTACAAATAATGCGATGCGCCGACTCAACGGCATAGGTAGACATGCCAAACACCCACTGGGGAAGACCAAACTCAGCTTCCATCTCACACAACGGTTCAATCTCTCCTACTGCCTTACCAAGGGGAGGTTGAGCTACTTCCTCTCGCCCCCCCTTATCAAGGGGGGGTTGGGGGGGGTGCCAACGGTAAAGATTCCACCAACCCGTGCGGTCAGAAACAAAGTACAATACACCATCCGGCGACCACTCTGGCTGAAAGACTGACTCCTCCACGCCCCCAGCTACTAGCTGGGGTTCACCTAATAAACCATCGGCTTGAATCGGAGCAACCCAGAGTTGAGTCCCATCCCAAGGCATATTCGGATGATTCCAACTTAGCCATGCTAACTGAGTGCGATCGCAACTTAGACGCGGCGAGGAGTAGAAGTCACTCCCAGAGGCTAGCACTTGGATATGTTCACCATTCTCCAAGTTGAGGCTGACCAGAGTGTTCGTGGGTTCATGACCGCCTGCGGTGTGGTCTTCGCATACGCAAATAATCCGCCCCCGTTCTGTGTCAATCACCGCATCCGCATAGCGCAGATTCCCCCCTGACTCTTTAGAAATGGGTTGGGGTTCTTGTAGAGCCGATGCGCCTGTGATCACTCTCTTATAGATGCGTTGATCGGCAAAGTTGGAGAAGTAAATTATGCCGTCTTTAACGGTGAAAGAACCACCACCATACTCATGAACGCGGGTACGAACATTGAAGGGAAGTGGCGTCACATCAGTAATGGTGCCATCGAGTGTTCGTCGTGCGATCGCATTCCGCCCCCCTTCAGCAGGCCGCCCCTCACTCCAGTAAACATCATCTCCATCCAGGGCAATGCCGCCTAACCCAATTGTGCCAGCAACAATTAGGTCAGCTGTAATAGGCGATTTCCAGGAACCATAGGGGGAAATGTGCGGTGGAACCATCAGTACTCCTTGTTTTTCAGCGACTCGATACATTTTAATTGGGATATTTCCACCTTTGAGGGCGTCACTTCTGGTTTTAGATGAGAAGTTTCGGGGTTTGGGGGAGAAATTTCTCAGTTTGGGATAGATTTCCTGGACTCGTTTGCCGTGATTTCAACTCTATAGAAATTTCCAAGATTTAGATAATGACAACAATTTAATTGTCTTAACAAAAACAGAAGTTAATCTCCATTACCCTGCTATCTTTTCTGAATAAAAAAGAGCATTTTGCAAAGGTTCATCATAAATACATAAATTAAGGTCTTTTAATGAATAATTAACAATATTTGACTCTTTAAGAGTGTTACAAGAACCTGCGATTTGCAGTATTTGGCGTTGATTTCTTCTAATTTCAGCCTGATAAGTATATATAGAACCATCCGGTTTTTCCAAGGTAATCTCACCTTGGCTGACATTATTATCTGAATTCGGTTCGAGCATTCTGCCTGCAACTTTGTAGTTAAACCAATCCCATCCGTAGCTCAGAATCAGTTCTCTTTCCATAATCTGAAGGGGTATGGGTAAAAGTCCCCAGCCTCGATATACTCGATTCAAACATTTGATATTCCCAGTTCGCATCAAAATAAACCTGAATGATTCGGCATCGAGGACACCGTAATATCTGCCTTCGGGTAAATCGATAATTGTCGGTGCAGATCGATGTCCCCCAAAGTGCCGAGATTTCCAAATACGAATATTGCTTAACGATAACTCAGCAACGGTAGC
>NZ_DATNPA010000392.1:0-8796 GCF_036703385.1 Allocoleopsis sp.
TTGTTGCTCTTGATGAGCTAGGAGAAACTGCGGCGCATCATTAGAACGTTTGAACTCCCAAGCCAGCCCCATCATTTCACCCGTCTGAACCAGGGTATTGTGGGTTGTCGCAATCAGTATCGGTACCGAAGAGGCTTTTTGCATCACGGGCACCAAAAGGTCGGGGCGATAGTATTTTTGATAGCCTAGATTATTGACGACTGTAATGCCACTCAATAAACCCATCAGCCAGATCATCACTACAGCTAGCTGACCATGCAGTCTAAAAGGAAATCGGCGGCGAGGAGGCAGGGGAGATGGGGGGAATTTTTCTGACTCTGCAATTGGGCGACTCTCCCACTCTTTCTCGACTGATACGCCCCTGTCTTCTCTGTCCCTAATTCCCCATGCCCAATCGGGTTCTGGAATTTGGGGTTTTGCGTGGTCTGTTTTCAGCAACCCAGAGGACTTCCAAGTTTTAGGTGTATTCCAACTGACGGCGAGTGCTGCGCCCAATAAAACAATGACGGCGGGGAAGTAGACAAAGTTATATCGTGCTCCTCGCGTGAGGTCAGTACCCAGGAAATAAGTAATTGCAAAAAATAGTGCGATCGCTCCTAAAACAAAGCCCCCTAAAACCCCAGTTGCCCAACGCGTCTCCGGCTGTTCTATTTGCACTTTCAGACCACGATGGAGAATAGGCAAAGCCCAGATGAAAAAAATCAGCGTCACCAGCCCAGAAGCGAGTACGACGAGTAGTCTGGGTGACTCTACAGGCAGTAACGCTAGCATCGTAATCCAAGTCCCGAGCGCCTGAAAGATGGGGTTGAGCAAGGCGAAGAAGGTGCGATTATTGCTCATAATCCATTGCGTCATCTGAGTGTCATGACTCATCCGCCATACGGGTACCCAAACTAAGCAGCCAACACCTGTACCGGCGGCGACGGCGTAAATCCGCCGCCAATGGGAATGGGGAATCGGGAATCGGGAAGACGCTCGAAGATGCTCACTTCGCTCCGCTGCTACCGCTTCGCTATCGGGAATGGGGAATAGTTTTCCCAATTTTTTGGCAGCCCAGGGACTGCCCAGAAGCCAAAATCCCATCAGAGCGATCGCTTCGGCACCCAGAGTTAAACTGAAAAAATAGTGGGTGGCGATGCCTAAGGCATTCACGACCACCCAGCACAGTGCGACCCAAATGGGCAGAGGTGTCCGACGTTTCAGATGCTCTACGGCAACCACCAGGCAACATAAGGAAGCAATCACCCAGAGAGTGCCTAAGGCATAATGACGAGCTTCTTGGGTAAGAAAAACCCCATAGGGACAAACGGCCATCATCGCCGCCACCAGTTGAGCCACTACAAGTGAGCGAAACGCTAACCATCCCAGTCCATAAACGGCTGGAATGGATAGCACACCCAAAATAGCAGGGAGCGATCGCGCGGCCCATAGGGAGACATACCCTCCTGAGGCTGGGAACAGCTGCATCCACCAGTGAGCGAGTACAAAATAGAGGGGAGGATGGTGATCTTCTGTAATCAAGTGATGAATTACCTGCGACGCCCCAGCTCCTGGGTTGGGTTGCAGGGGTTGCAAGAGAGTAGCCAGCCCAATGGCTTGGTCTAGTGGTACAGGTTGAAAACTATTGCCCAAGCTAAACACTAAGGTGGCAAACTCATCCGTCCAGGGTGGCTTTCCCACCAGATGAGTGAAGCGTAAACTTGCGCCAATGGCAATCCACACGAGCAGGAGTAGTGGGTGGAACCAGCGAGACGAGAGGAAAGTTTTCAACAAGAGTGACCTCAATTGACATCGGTGACACGCCAACTGAGCTTTAGATTGAGCCAAAAGTTCCAAAGCGTGACAGCGGCGATCGCAATCAAATTTGCTACATATCGATTTATCCCAAAAACATTAAACAGGAAATTTAACAGCAAGACATTGATAATCAACCCGGCGAGGCAAATAACATTGAACTTCAAGAGGCGTTCCAAGCGATGACGCATTCCCGGCTGATGACTGGAAATATCAGCAAACGTCCAAAAATCATTCCACAGGAAATTATTGATAATCGCGAACTCGGAAGCAATAATTTTACTGCGCGTCAGTGGCAAATCTAGGGCGGTGGGGTCACTGAGCAGGTAGAACACTGCCATATCCACAAACACCCCACTGAAGCCGACGAGCCCAAACCTGAAAAGCCGTGCGATCGGCCCCAGGGAAAGGCGCAAGCGAATGAGGTGGCGCAGATAATCCACGTATTGTTTTGCCGTCACCTTACTCTCACCCGCTTGGCGCTCTTGGAAGACATAGCCCACTTCGCCAATCCAGGGTACTCTGCCTCTAGCGATCACCTCAATTAGAATTTTGTAGCCCAGTGGACTTAGGGTTTGACCAGCAATGCAGCTGCGGCGTACCATAAAGTAGCCACTCATTGGATCGGATACGCGACCGATGACCTCCGGGAGAATAATTAACCCTAGAGTTTGGGCACCACGAGATAAAAACCGCCGGATAGGGCTCCAATCACTGACTCCTCCACCTTCCACATTACGGCTAGCAACGGCTAAATCACCTCCCCGCGCAATTTCGCCCCATAGCTTCAGCAACAACTCTGGGGGATGTTGCAAGTCAGCATCAATCACTCCCAAAACCTCTCCTCGTGCCACCTGCCAACCCCGAACAACAGCAGTAGACAATCCTCGTTCCTCAGTTCGCCGCATCACTCGGAGTTGGGGATACTCTGGCATCAGCGCCGTCGCGATTTCCCAAGTGCGATCGGGGCTATTGTCATCCACGACAATCAGCTCATAGGCACCCGGAATGGCCTCATCTAACAGCTGGCTGAGGCGGTCAATCAAGAGCTGAACATTGTTACTCTCGTTGTAAGTCGGAATCACCATCGACAAAAGAATTTGGCTATTCCCTAGTCCTATAGGAATCCGGTTTTTAGTATCTAGGGGATAGCTGCGCCTCACGCTGCTCGGTGACTCCAGAGAATCGCCGCTTTCCTCAGGGGTAAATGCAGAAGCGGGAATTTGCAACTGGCCTGAGGGAACTGGTAGAAGGGAGTGAAGTTGGTTGGTACTCATTCAGCACATCTCAAGTGTTACAGGAAGGGGGTTGATGTCCTCTCGACATTCAAATTACAGCGTGAACGCCGCGATCGGGGAAGTCTTTATTTTGTCAGAGTAAAGTTTATCTGGGTTTAGGGTGCCACAAACCGATTCTTTGTGATAGATGTCGATGCCAAGTGTTTTCTTGCTTTTGCAGTAGACACTAAGCTGTCGCGCCTTCAAGTTGCACTTTATGAATGGGCAAGATGCCCATTCCACAAGAGTTTTAGAAATTTGATTATGCAAAATTGAACGCCTGTTAGCTTACTATGGAGCGGTCAAATCAAACAGTTCCTTATGGCAGAATTAGCACTAATCTTCTACCTGATGCGTAAGACCCTGGAAAACTAGCATCTGTTTCCCTATGCAACATCAAATCTTGGCTGAAGTGAAACTCTCATTGTTGCAAGCATCTAGCCTGGAGAGTGGGGAGGGTCAATCCAAAATCCTGCATCCCAAATCGAATGACGGCTTTCCCAACCTGCATCGCTGAGGTCGGCTGGAAGAGCCACTTTAGTTCAAATATCTATCTTGAGCAGGTTGACAGATTTTATCTCTAAGCTATCAATTGAGCTTGATGCTTACTGAAGCATGGCATTAAGGAGCTAATAAGTTATGCTCTCTCAAAGAGAGACTTATAAACTCTGGAATTCCAAGCCCTAATACTCAAGCAGGCTAACTGGAACAAAATCATGATTCACAAAACTTTGATGTTTGTAGGCGTCGAGTGTGTAGGAGTGTTGTTTTGAACGTTAAAAGCGGCCTTTTCCTGCTCACCGTATTCTGCATTGTGGCAACAGGATTAGCGGTGTATTTTCTAGGGGGTATTGACCCCAAACAACTTCAGGTATGGCTCCATCACGCAGGGATTTGGGCACCTATTATCTACATTGCTCTCTATACAGTAGCAACCCTATTGATATTGCCCTCAACAGCACTCAATCTGACCGGCGGCGCAATTTTTGGCCCTTGGCTAGGCACACTTTGGACGACTATTGCAGCAATCATTGCGGCGGTAGTGTCATTTGGCTTTACCCGTACCGTCGGACGAGAAACAATTGCCCGCAGGCTAGCGGGACGTTGGCAAACAATGGATGCTGAAATGCGCCAGGGTGGCTTGTTTTATATGTTCGCAATCCGGCTGCTGCCGATTATTCCTTATGGTTTGGTGAATTTTGCAGCGGGTTTGACCTCAATTCGCTTTCGAGACTACCTACTCGGCACAGTGATGGGTACAGTTCCGGGGGTGTTGCCTTTCGTGATGATAGGAAGTTCGGGATTACAAGCGATGAAAACCGGGAATGTTTTGCCTTTAATGGGAGCCTTGGGGTTAACTGGAGTACTGGTTGGCGGGGCTCATTGGTATCGACGCCGCCGCCAGTCCCCTCAACAAGCACTCAGGGACAGGGAAGAAAAAATACAAGGTCGAGATATTGACTAGAATTACAGTCGCTTTAAAATACTCTTCGTTAAAAGAAAACTAAGATAAAAAATGCTGAGGGTTTTTCCCTATCTGCTTTTCAGACTCTAATATAGTTGTAGGGTAGGCAATGCCCACCCTACTGATAAAGTATCTACGTAAGTACTACATTAAACAGATGCTAGCGCTTGGTACCTTATAACTTAACCAGAAGCTTGGGAATTTTATTTATCCAAGCTGATGAAGAACTTCCTCGTATCCATAAATAAGAAATAAGGAATATTTGTATCCAGATTAAAGAAAGTTCCCTAATTGAGCTGGAAATGGCTGTCCTGAATCCCTAAATGGTTTAACAATTCCCGAAGTTCACGATTACTCAGCTGATCTAAATGCTCGTGGGTCAATCTGTAAGTAATACCGCGAATTAGGCATTGAACACCCATAAATTCAAGCCCTTGGCGCAGGATAATCCCTTCGCTAGCCTCGTAAACTTTGAAGGTTAGAAAATTGTTAACCTCGTACTGGAGAGAGATGGTTGTGCTTGAAATGCTCTCTAATCGTTGGTAAAGACTTTCTGCAATCTCAAAAGCATACTCTGATTTGGACTGGCTTAATGCGATGATTGTTTCTAGCATTGTTTGGTTTCCGTATCACTCAATACATCTATTGTGGATTCATTCAGCTTTGGTATGCCTGCGCCAACCTGCGTAAGTTCTCTCAGTAAATATGCGTATTCTCGGTAAATATACGGTGGGACTCTTCTGTTGAGAGAAGAGGCTGAAACCAGTCCGTTGATTCCTCTAGGTCTGTTTCACCTTCAACGTACTTTCAATCCAGGACGACTATTCTTTGTCAAAATTAAAAGGAGTGACCCGGTTTGTGTGGATGTGATGTGATTACTAAAACAGTTGATGCTATTCTTAACCGTGCCTTAGCGGGTGAAGATTTAACCCGAGAAGAGGGTATCGTACTCCTAAAGCAAACCGAACCGACTGCGATCGCAGCCATTCGTCAGACAGCCGATCAACTCCGTCAGCGGCAAGTCGGGGAGACTGTCACCTACGTGATCAATCGCAATATTAACTTCACCAATATCTGCGAACAGCACTGTAGTTTCTGTGCCTTCCGCCGCGATGCCGATGAAGACGGTGCCTTTTGGTTGGATTGGGGGCAAATTCAGGAAAAGACGAGGGACGCTGTGCGGCGGGGGGCTACAGAAATTTGTATGCAGGGAGGACTTAACCCAGAGGCAAAACTCAACGGTGCTTTTTTACCCTATTACCAGCAGTTGGTTAGAACGATTAAGGAGGAATTTCCTCAGCTGCACCTCCATGCTTTCTCACCCCAAGAAGTGCAGTTTATCGCCGATCATGACGGAATTAGCTATGCCGAAGTCATTGCCGCACTGCAAGAAGCGGGTGTTGGTTCCATGCCGGGAACGGCAGCAGAGGTATTAGATGATGACGTGCGGCGGATTCTATGCCCAGAGAAGACGAATACAGCCACCTGGCTAGAGATTGTGGGAACGGCACATCGGTTAGGGATGCCAACCACCAGCACGATGCTTTCAGGACATATTGAAACACCCGAACAGCAGATGGGGCATTTAGAGAAGTTGCGATCGCTCCAACAAGTGGCGTGCGATCGGGGCTACCCCAGTAATATTACTGAATTTATCCTGCTGCCCTTTGTCGGTCAAGAAGCCCCCAAACCCCTACGCCGCAGGGTGGGACGAGACCAACCCGTTCTCGAAGATGCCCTCTTGCTCACAGCCGTCGCTCGGATTTTCCTAGGTAACTGGATATCCAATCATCAACCCAGTTGGGTGAAACTGGGGCTGGATGGAGCGACAGAAGCACTCAGATGGGGGTGTAGTGACCTTGGCGGCACCTTGATGGAAGAGCATATCACCTCAATGGCGGGTGCTAAGGGCGGTACCTGTATGGAAGTGGAAACCTTACAGGAGGCTATCAGTTCAGTAGGGCGTCCTTACCAGCAACGAGATACACTCTATCGATATCTTGCGATGCCTCAAGTGACAGTTGAAGGGTGAGTTAATGGGTAGGACTTACTTCCGGAACGGTGAGATGGTCGCAACAAGTTGGGTGACGCTGCTGATAATTTTATTGACTGATTCACGTCTGCATAAGCTCTGAAACATGAGAGATATAGATGACGAAGTATCCCGGCGGCTGTATCTCCCATGCATCTCCAGAAAATTGGTCTCACCTTCCTTGTCGTGCTCACTGTCACTGTCTCGGCACCGATCACGCCTGGTTTTCCAGTCCCATTTTCGACAAAGCGAGTATTGGCGCAGACTACAGATGCCCGAAAAGCAGAAGCAGACCGACTGCTACAGCAAGGCACTGAGCAGGTGTTAAAAACCAATCAGTTTCAGGCAGCATTACAGTCTTGCCAACAGGTACTACCTGTCTACCGAGAAATCAAAGACCGTCTGGGTGAGGCAAAGGCTTTAGCGTGCTTGGGTGGTGCTTACATGGGACTCAAAGACCTCTCAAAGGCTACCTCGTTTTTGCAGCAAAGTTTAGTGATCGCACAGGAAATAAAAAACCCCCAACTGGAGGCGGTAGTTCAGAAACTCCTATCCTTGGCTCCCCGGATAGTAGAAGCAGAGCGATTGACTGAACTCGGTACACAGCAGCTAAACACCAATCAGTTTCAGGCAGCATTACAGTCTTTTCAACAAGCACTGCCTATTTATCGAGAGATTAAAAGCCGTCTGGGTGAAGCAAAGGCTTTGCTGGGTTTGGGTGCAGCTTACATGGGACTAAAGGACATCTCACGCGCTACCCCGTTTCTGCAACAAGCTTTAGCGATCGCACAGGAAGTAAAAAACCCTCAACTGGAGGCGGCAGTTCAGAAACTTCTATCCGTGGCTCCTCAGGCAGTAGAAGCAGAGCGACTGACTGATCTGGGTACCCAGCAGCTAAAAAGCAATCAGTTCGAGGCGGCATTGCAATCTTTCCAACAGGCACTGCTTATCTGCCGAGAAATTAAAAGCCGTCTGGGTGAAGGAAAGGCTCTGGTGGGCTTGGCGACGGCTTACCTTGGACTCAAAGACATTGCACGCGCTACCCCGCTGCTACAACAAGGTTTATTGATCGCACAGGAAACTAAGAACCCTCAATTGCAGGAGGCAGCTCAGAAACTTTTATCCTTGGCTCAACTTCAAAATACTCCCCGGAAAGCAGAAGCTTACCGACTGCTAGGGCAAGGTACACAGCAGTTAAACACGAATCAATTTGAGGCAGCATTACAGTCTTGGCAACAGGCGCTAACTATCTATCGAGAAACCAGCGATCGCCAAGCAGAGATGTATGTCTTAGGCTATCTGGGACGGGCTTATATTAACCTGGAAGACTACGGCAAAGGGATTGATTATCTCCAGCAGAGTTTAACAATTACACGCGAACTCAATAACCGCCAAGAAGAAGGGAGTGCCCTCAATAATCTAGGAGTTGCTTACGAATCCCTAGGAAACTATACCAAAGCAATTGATTACCTCCAGCAGAGTTTGGCGCTCATGCGGGAAGTCAAAGACCGAAAAGGTGAGGGTAGTACCCTGAGCAATCTGGGGAATACTTACCTTAACCTAGGAGACTACGCCAAAGCGATTGATTACTACGAGCAGAGTTTAGCGATCGCACGCTCCCTCAAAGACCGCTCAGCAGAGATGCATGTCCTGAACAATCAGGGGCTGGTTTACCGTAACCTGGGGAACAATATCAAAGCAATTTTTCACTACCAGGCGACTTTGGAGATAGCGCGAGAAATCAAAGACAGAGCAGGAGAGAGGACTGCCCTGCTCAATCTGGGAGGCACTTCGCTTCAAGTGGGAAACCATGCCAACGCGATTAATTACCTCCAGCAGAGTTTGGCGATCGCAAAGGGTCTCAAAGACAGAGGAGGGGAGGCAAATACCCTGCTTGGTCTGGGAAGGGCTTACCTTGTCCTGGGAGACTTCGACAAAGCGATTGATTACTACCAGCAGAGTTTACCGATCGCACGCTCCCTCAAAACCCCCCTAGAAGAGGGGAGCGCCCTGGGCGAATTGGGGCTGGCTTACAGTAGCCTGGGAGACTATGCTAAAGCGATTGATTACCTCCAGCAGAGTTTGGCAATCTTGCGTGAAATTGGTGGCAAGGATTGGGAAAGATGGGCTCTGAATAATCTAGGATATAGTCTCCTTAAATCTGGCAATCTCAGGGAAGCCGAAAACATCCTCCTGACTGGAATCAAGGTAGGGGAAACTCTACGGGA
>NZ_DATNPA010000393.1:0-24687 GCF_036703385.1 Allocoleopsis sp.
CTTTACCTCACCCATGAACCCTTGTGCAGGGGGTCTGGGGGAGGCACTCCGTCCCCCAGTGGGGGGGTTTGGGGGGAAACCCCCCAATCTGGGTTTTCCCAAGAAACGATCACTTTTCCCTTAAGTCAGTGACATTCTACCTAGGAGAGTAAGCAATACCGAGGGGAAGAATATGTAAATCTGTTACTGTCATCGATTGATGGAATGACTCTGTTATAGAGAACATTCCCTTCAGCCCTTGCCCTGGGGTTAGTTTGCCCATACTTACTCCTCAAACACCAGGCTTGAGAACAGAAGCCATATATCTATATTACTCTGATTTTAGTATCTTGTTATACAAAATTTGACGAAGCGCTACGATTTCATGCTATCTGTCCCATCTTGCTTCGCTGTGATCTGGGAAAAGTACTCAAAAAACAATCGGTGTGTCATCATCTCCCCACTCAGCCGTCGATTCTGCTGCCTTCGGCGTCCTCTTTTGATTCACCTCATAAATCGGTTGAGACGGAAAAATTTCTAGCTGTTGTGGCTTCAACTTCGGCTTCTCAACCTCTGTGTACCCTCCGCGCTTGCGTGGTTCCTGCTTCACCTCTGAACCATGCCGACGCAATGATGTCCCTTCCTCACTCGTATCTTCCGCAACCACCTCATACAGCAGCGCTAACTTATTATCATCGGAACCCTTACGCAACACCCTGCCCAATCGCTGAATATACTCACGACTTGAACCCGTACCGGATAAAATAATAGCCACACGAGCATCTGGAACATCTACCCCTTCATTGAGAACGTGGGATGCTACTAAGGTTTTGTATTCTCCCTCCCGGAAGCGAGTGAGGATTTCATGTCGTTCCTTCACTGGCGTTTGATGGGTAATGGCTGGGATGAGTAATTGTTGGGAGATTCGGTAAACAGTGGCGTTATCGTTAGTGAAGACGAGGGTGCGCTCTGGATAATGCTGAGTCAGTAAGTCAGTCAGAATCCTGAGCTTACCATCGGTACCGGAAGCAATTTCCTTGGCTTCCCGCTGGGCTAACATGGCTCTTCGTCCAGCTTGCGATCGCGCACTTGCCATGACAAACTTTTGCCAACCGTCAAGGCTTCCTAGGGAAATTTTCGATTCTTTCAAAAACTCGTTGCGGAGTTTGATGCAGGTATTGTAGCGATCGCGTTCTTTTTGGGACAGTTTCACCTTAATCTGAACCAGCTTGTGTTCAGCTAAGGCAAAACCCGCCAAGTCTTCCGGTTTTTTGCGATAGACCTCTGGCCCAATCAAGGCGTTAAGATCCCAATGGCGACCGTCGGAGCGATCGGGAGTGGCGGTAAGTCCTAAACGGTAAGGTGCGATCGCATATTCCGCAATCACCCGATAGAAGTCAGTGGGTAAGTGGTGGCACTCATCAAACACAAGCATGGCATACTGATTCCCTAAAGACTCAGCATGGATGGTTGCACTGTCGTAAGTGGAGATCAGAATGGGGGTTTTATCCCGTGAACCTCCCCCCAGCAATCCCACCTCGGCGTCCGGAAAAGCAGCGGTCAAGTGAGCATACCACTGATGCATTAAATCCAAAGTTGGCACTACAATCAACGTCGTGCGGGGCGTCGCTTGCATTGCCAGTTGAGCTAAATAGGTTTTCCCGGCTGCTGTCGGAAGTACCACCACCCCTCGACGCCCTGCTTGCTTCCAAGCCAAAAGCGCTTCTGTCTGATGAGGATAAGGCTCCATCTCAAAGCTGGGAACCAATTCTAAAGGAGAAAATTCCTTCGCCTCATCGTTAAAGTCAGTCCCTTCCGCTTGCAGGGCTTCCACCAACTGACGATAGTGCATGGCAAGGATGCGAAACTTCTCAACCCGGTCATCCCAAGTCGCATAATCCACCCAACTTTTCCCCCGTGGCGGTGGATGTAAAAGTAAGGTGCCCCGATCGAACACTAAAGTAGGGGTACGAACCATGTGTATTGCGACTTCCCAATTCCCCAGTTATTGATTCCCCAGTTATTTTACGTCGAGAGCAGGGGGAGAGGTTCAGCGGAAATATCAAGTCAACTACCTGATGGCTCGAACTGCATCCAAAAACTCAACTCCTAAGATTGGCTTAGTCAGACATCGTATTACACATGGAGAGAGGGGAGAGCCTAACATGCTCTTGATCGCTTCTATCTTTAAATTGTTATCGAAAAATAATTGTAATAGGTTTTAAATGGCTCTAACTAAATTTAAAATTTATCCGGAAACGGCTGGCGAAATCATGAATATAAAGATTTTCAAAAAACTTTAACAAAGAAAAAAAGAATTTATAAAGTCTCGAATTTCATTCGACATTGATACATATTAATGATAAAAATGATAGAGAAGCTTTTGTAATACAGGTATTTCAAAAGCGTATCACAGTTAGTTAAGATGAAGATGACCAAGAGCCAGAGGCCATAACACCCAAGACAGAATTCTAAATGTCCCCCAAGAAAAATTTTGGGTTTCCCCAAAAAGGCGAAAGCTTAACATTTCCCTCCACAGATAATTCTGGATGGTTGCAACCTTTTGCTTTCATTTTTCGGTCGTAAACGAATAAGATCGGCCTTCTATTTTTGAGTTCATTTTTCTCTGTTCTCTACTTTATCGAATTTCAGTAGAGCAGTGAATTTTCACGTTATTTTCTGGTGTCTAATTGTGAACAAAGGCTTTACAAAATGTATGCTAGGTGCGTATTCGAGTAATCAAAATACATCAAAACTGTTAATTTCCAGGACTTATTAGGTAATTCGTTAGGGAGAATGTGTAGTGAGAAATGTTCAACAGGCTCCTCCTCTTGCCTCGACTAGCTTGTTTACAGCTGGGAAGCAAATGCGCTTCCTCGAAACGCTGAAACGGCTTCGGTTTAGTGGCCAACTTGTGTTCACCAGTTCAAAGGAAGAACAATGGGTCTTTTATCTGTACTTGGGTCACATCGTGTATGCCACAGGGGGGATTCATCCAGTCAGACGGTGGCAGAGAAATTTAGAGGCTCACTGCCCTCACTTACTGGCTTATCGCTCAACCCTACAGCGTGATCTTGCGAGTCTTAAGACTACATCCTCTACACTGTGCTGGGAATATCAGCTGTTGAGCGCATGGGTAGCACAGCAAAAAATTACGAGTGAGCAAGCTGCCAGCATGATTCGCTCAGCGATCGCTGAAGTTTTGTGCGATCTCGTGCAAGCCATGCGCGTGATTTATCAAATCAATCAAGATAACTCCTTATCAACGCCCCTTGTCTTGGTTGATGTACAAGAAGCGATCGCAGCTGTTCAGGAATATTCACGAATTTGGCGCAATCCGACGATTGCTGATTATTCTCCTAACGCCGCACCCGTCATCAAGAGACCAGAGGAACTGCGCCAGAGGACATCCGAAGCCGTTTACCAACGACTGACTCAGCTGCTCAATGGGCAACGCACTTTGCGTGAGCTAGCCGTGCAGATGAAGCAGGATATTGTGCAAGTGACCCGTTCACTCCAACCCTACATTCAATTGGAGTTAATGGAACTGATTAGCATCCCTGACTTCCCTAGTCCAGTTGACACACCTGTTCCTGAAACGCCGCTGCTTCCGGCAGAACCAACAGGGTCACTGATCGCTTGTGTAGATGATAGTCCTTTAGTTCGGCAAACAATGGAAGCCTTACTAGTGGCAGCCGGATATCAGTTTTTAGGCGTGGATGATGCGATGCGAGCATTCGCCATCCTGTTAGCCCGTAAGCCCGATTTGATCTTTTTAGATCTAGTAATGCCGAATGCCAACGGGTATGAAATTTGCGCTCAGCTACGCAAGCTCTCTACATTCCGGGATACACCGATCGTAATCTTGACTGGAAATGGCGGCATCGTCGATCGCGTTCGGGCCAAGCTTGTCGGCGCATCAGATTTTCTCAGCAAACCGATAGATGCTGGGATAGTGCTAGGCGTACTACGCAAGCACTTAAAACAGGGTGCTCAGAGGATGAAGAGTGAAGGTTAAAAGATTGATAACCTTCAACCTTTATTAACCAATTTCTGTTGTGTATTGAATGAGGAAAATATCATGAACACTGCCCTTGTTGTTGAAGATTCCATGACCGATATGCAAATTCTGACTCGCTGTTTACAGCAGGGGGGCCTCAATGTTGTGACGGCTAACAGTGGAGAAGAAGCGCTAGTCAAACTTAACAACCAGAGACCTGACATTATCATTCTAGATGTTGTCTTACCAGGCACCAGCGGATTTGAAGTTTGTCGTGAGATCAAATCTGCTGCTGCTACCAGCAAGATCCCCATTGTCATCTGCTCCACTAAAGGAGGCGAAATGGATAAATTTTGGGGTATGAAACAGGGAGCAGATGCTTATTTATCCAAGCCGGTTGATCAGGAAGAATTCGTCCGCACGGTTAAACAACTAATCAAGGCTTAAGGTATCGTCTCAAAAGGTTCCTCTGTTCTCTATCTTTAATTGTAGTTATGAGTCATCAGTCATTTGTCATTAGGGATTTTTCAAGCCTGCCCTAATTCCTAATCACTAATGAGAGAAGAATAAAAAACTACAAAAAACGATTGGGAAATGTGGAATTAATTTGGGGTCGCCTTTAGCGTTAATCTAGCCATTAAGGGGAGAGGGTGATAAATTCCTCTCTCTCTAAGGTAGGTTTCGCTGTGACAGATAGCGACACGCTCCTTAACTATCTTGTGCGAAGAATAAAATTGTAAACCTGTACCAATTGCCTGTTTCAGCTGTCATTCTCTTGGCTTGGTAATTGGCAAGTATTCACACCTAATTTTCTCACGATTTGCACTCCATCCTTCACTCTTTCTACCCATGACCTTGCATGACCTTTAAAGGTCGCTACTTCGTATTACTCCTTACCCTAAAACTTGGCTACACCTTGGACTTTGTCTTGATATGCTAAAACCTTTCTTAATCCATGTCTAACTCTTTCTCAGTTCCAGATTCCCGATTACTACCCACGAACAACGCTGCCTCAAAAGGAATCCAGCAGTTTTTACGGTTTCATCTGATGCCGAATACAACGGCCCTATTGCCAATGGAACAACTGACTGAGGTGCTGACAATAGCTAATGGGCAAATTGTGCCTATTTTTCACATGCCTGCTTGGGTTATGGGTGTCTACAATTGGCGGGGTGAAATTCTCTGGATGGTAGATTTAGGCCACTTGGTGGGTCTTACACCTTGGCACGAACAGGGGAATAGTACTTCAGATTTTAGGGCTGTTGTGCTACAAGCTCGTGCCAACTCACCAGCACCGAATAATGTTAAGAGCGAAATGTTAGGTGTTGTGGTTAACCGTGTAGAAGATATTGAGTGGTGTAATCCCGATTGGATTCAATCCCCGCCAGCTTCCACTGTTACCCCTGAACTTGCTCCATTTTTGCGGGGTTACTGGTTGAAACCAAACGGTGAAATGCTAGTGGTTATGGATGGTCAAGCCATTATTGGGGCGATGCCAAAATCAATCCAAAACCTGTGATTTCGCAAGATAAAGTACAGGCTTCCAGCAATTTTGATTAGGACTATCAGTACATCTGGATGGTTATTAGTGGGTGAGAATTCCCAACTTTTTCTAAGCCTAGCTGTTTGTACAGCACGATAGTTGATACGAGGACATTAAATCATACCAATTCACTATGAAGTTGCACTTTATGAACCCCCGGCTGTCGCCGTCTCCTGACTAAGGGGGACTACAGGGGGTAATGAATTAAGCGCATTACTACGGAGAAATGGTATCAGTATTGTCAGGCCAACCCTATGGGTACGACTTCGCCGAACATTTTTTATTTCAATTCAATAGCTCACTCAGGTCTAACTTAGCTAGACCTTCGGACTTTCTTGTATTTTTTGTGCGTTAAAGCACTGGCAAATAATTTCCTATTTTTGATGAGGTTCGTTCGATGACTCAGATTTCTCCCAAGCCTTCCAAAAATGACGCGAATGGTCGTATTCCACCTACAAAGATGATTCAAATAGAGGGGGGAACGACGGGGATTCCGATCCCGCCTGTTTATCAGACAGGAGTAACAGAGCCCGGATTTCTGCTGCCAAAAGCACCTTTTGCAGATCGCCAAAAACAGGGTTGGCGCTGGAGCAGTCTGCGAACGAAAGCCACTGCACTCGCCATTGCCCTGGGTACCGTCCCAGTGCTACTAACAGGGGTCACCGCCTATTTTTTCGCTGGCCAATCGATCTCTAACCAAATTAACACCTCTAAAATTCAACGCGCCGTCGGTCTAGAAGACAAGCTCAAGCGATTCATGCGGGAGCGTTATGCAGATATTCAGACATTGGCTATCCGTAATTTCCTAACCACTGCTTTTTTTAGAGACAAACTAACTGTGGAGGAAAAGGAAAACCAGTTAAACTCCATTGTCGAAGCTTACAAAGTCTACGATCTCATTTCCGTAGTAGATCTCAAGGGCGATGTAATTCTCCAATCGAAAAGTGACCCCTTACCCAACCAAAGCGATCGGGAGTATTTTCAGCAGGTACTCAAAACAGACAAGCCTTATATTAGTAATGCCCTCCTTCCCGCCGTATCTGCGACTCGCGATCAGCCTGCCATTAACCTGGCTGCACCCGTTAAAGATAAGGCTACTGGTCAGACAATCGCGATTATCCGCGCCCGTCTACCAGTAGCCACTCTCGCGGATAACGTGGCAAACTTCGGTACGGACGGAGACGAATTTTATGTGCTTGACAACTCTATTGAGAAAATTTTCTTAAGTTCAGTCAAGGGCAAGGAGTTTAAAGAGGCTCTACCCATTTTCCCTGGCTTGTCTAAATTTCAAGCCCAAAGCAAGCCCAGTACTTTAGTCTTTAACGATCAGGTAGACAAGAAAAAGAAGGTGTTCGCCTCTATTAAGTTTAGAGAGTTGGAAGGCTTGCCCAATCTAGATTGGCAAGCCGTCATTGCTACACCGACAGACATCGCCTTTGCGCCCCAAGCACAATTACTCCTAGCCATAACGCTCGGTACGTTTGTGACAGCCGTTTTGGTGAGTGCGATCGCAGTTTTCCTCACTAACCGCACGGTGCGTCCAATTCTCTCAGCAGCAGGCGCAGTGGACAAAATTGGTCAGGGAGCACTGGACACTCGTCTAGAAGTCCAAGGGGAAGATGAAATTGCCGAACTGGGGGCAAACATCAACGTGATGGCCGAACAGCTACAGATTTTCGTGCAAGAACAAACACTGGCAGCTGAGCGTGCCCTCTTACTTACAAAAGTAACGGGTTCTCGTGCGTTGAGTTCGCAGGAACTGAACGCTCTTTTCGGTGAAATTTTAGATGATGCTCGCAAAAACCTCAAAGTTGATCGCGTTGTGATCTATCGCTTCACCGCTGACAGGGGTGGAGAGATCGTCGCTGAATCGGTAGGAAGAGGTTGGCCGAGTGCCCTGATCACTAAAATCGATCACTCTTTGATTTCAGACGAGCAGATTCAAGCCTCTCTAGAGGGTCGTGTTGAGCCAATCAATAACATCCTAGAGGCCAATCTTGCGCCGGAGCAGTTGAGAATCATGGAACGCCTGGAAATCAAAGCCAGCGTGGAGGTGGCGATTCTCAATGAAGGTCGGCCTTATGCGTTGCTGATCGCTCACCACTGTGAAACCCCCCACAATTGGCAACCCCCTGAAATCAACTTCCTCACCCAGTTAGCCGCTCAGATGGGTCTCTCCCTAGACCGCGTGCTCCTACTAGAACAGACAGAACAACTCGCCCAAGAACAGCGCCAGCTAAAAGAAGACCTACAAAAGCGTGCGTTGGAACTTCTCCAGGAAGTAGACCCAATCAGTAAAGGGGATTTGACCATCCGGGCGAAAGTGACCGCTGATGAAATTGGTACGATCGCAGACTCCTACAACGCGACGGTTGGTAACTTGCGGAAAATCGTACTTCAAGTGCAAACCGCTGCCAGCCAGGTAGCCCAAACCACTGGTACTAACGAAGCCTCAATTCAATCGCTATCCCAAGAAGCCTTGCGCCAAGCTGAGGAAATTTCGCTGGCTCTAGAGCGAGCACAAGAAATGGCTGAGTCGGTGCGACTGGTTGCTGCCAACGCGGAGGAAGCCTCAGCGGCTGTACTAGAAGCGTCTCAAACGGTGGAAGAAGGTGACGAAGCCATGAACCGCACAGTTGATGGTATTCTCGCCATCCGCGAGACAGTAGCAGAAACAGCAAAAAAAGTCAAGCACTTGGGTGAATCATCGCAAAAGATTTCTACCGTCGTTAACCTGATTAGCACCTTCGCCGCACAAACCAACCTGCTAGCGCTGAACGCCAGTATTGAGGCAGCACGCGCAGGGGAAGAAGGACGAGGCTTCGCAGTGGTTGCGGACGAAGTGCGATCGCTAGCACGGCAATCAGCAGAAGCCACGAACGAAATTGAAAAGCTCGTTGCCGCGATTCAAGGGGAAACCAATGAGGTGGTTGCAGCAATGGAAGCGGGTACTGAGCAGGTCGTCATGGGAACCAAACTCGTGGATGAAACCCGTCTAAGTCTGAACAAGATTACAGCGACCAGCACCAAGATTAGCGACTTGGTGGCATCAATTACCCAAGCAACCGTTGTTCAGTCCCAAGCCTCAGAAGCCGTGACCCAAACCATGACCAACGTAGCAGCGATCGCCGAAAAAACATCCCAGGAAGCCACCTTTGTATCATCTTCCTTCGAGCAACTGCTAAAAGTGGCGAAAACGCTAGAAACGGAAGTGGGTCAGTTCAAAGTCGGTTAGTCAGTTGAAGGTTTGAATGTTTGAAGGTTAGTAGGTTGAAGGTTAGTAGGTTGAAGGTTGAAGGTTAAAGGTTGAAGGTTAGCAAGTTGAAGGTTGAAAGTTCGTCAGTTGCAGCTGAAGGTTAGCAAGTTCTACCATTCCGCTGATAGGACACTACATATAGCTCCTCCGAACTATTCAACCTGCAACATTCAGTCTTCCAACCTATAACATTCAACCTGCAACATTCAACCTGCAACATTCAACATTCAACATTCAACCTGCAACATTCAACCTTCCAACATTCAATCTCCAACCCTTTGTATGGCACTCAATCCTGAAATTCGCGACCAAGCCTATCAGTTTTTCATCGAAGAGGCTCCTGAGTTGTTGCAGGCGATCGAATCAGGTTTACTCATCCTGAAGCAGGAGAAGAACACAGCTAGCGTTCACAACTTGATGCGATTTGCTCACTCGATTAAAGGAGGAGCCGCTAGCGTAGAACTCGAAGCGATCGCTACCCTCGCTCATCGCTTAGAAAATATCTTCAAGGTACTCTACAGCGATGAGTTAAAAATCGATACTGACCTGGAAAGCCAACTGCTGCAAGCCTATGACTGCCTGCGTCTCCCTTTAATGGAGCAGATTCAAACCGGTTATTTTGACCCAGAGCAAGCCTTTGACTTAGCCGAACCGATCTTCGCTCAGCTTGAGGAGCGATTTGCCGACGCCTTGAACCAGGCTGATACTTATATCCCCACTTCGGCTGACTTGGGGGTGGATATGACTCGGTCTATTTTTGAAGTGGATGTGGCTCAGGGACTGGAACGCATCGCTGCTGTTGTCGCGAATCCTCAAGGCTACGAAGTGGCGGGAGAACTTAGGGCACAAGCTGAGGTGTTTGCTGGGTTTGCCGAGTTTCTGCATCTGCCAGACTTTGGCGCGATCGCTCAAGCTACCCTAGCCGCGCTGGAGGCTTACCCTGAGCGTGCTTTAGAAATTACGCAACTAGCGTTGGTTGATTTTCAGCAGGCTAGAGAAGCTGTGTTGGCAGGTAATGCTTCTACGACTAGCTCCTGTGTCGAGATCAAACCTTCTCCAGCTTTAGTTGCCTTAGCGAACTCTACGACCACCCCTCTAAGTGACTCGACGGCTATTCCCGCTGCCGACTCAATTGTCAATCTAGAGCCGAGCGTTGAACCTAGGGAAGAAGACATCTTCTCCCTGTTCGAGCTGAGCGTTGAACGAAGCGAAGAGACCATACCTTCGATCATTGAGCCGAGCTTTGAACCAGTTGAAGACGATCTGTTTTCTCTGTTCGAGTCGAGTCTTGAACTAAGTGAAGACACTATCCCTTCACTATTCGAGTCGAATCTTGAACTAAGTGAAGACACTATCCCTTCACTATCCGAGCCGAGTCTTGAGCCAAATGAAGACACTATCTCTTCACTATTTGAGTTTAATTTTGAACAAACTGAAGAAGCCAGGTCTTCACTGTTCGAGCTAACCTCTGAAGAAATAGAAGAGCCTATTCCCTCACTTGAGGACATCTTTGCCGGGGCAATTGCTACCCCTGAAACAGAGATGAGTGAGCCACTCACAATGCCAGAAATAGTAGCAGAGACGCAGACGACTGATGAAGAGGAAAATCTTGCGATTTCAGGAGCAATTGTTGACCCTACAACGATTGCCTTTGAACACTCTTCCGAAGAACTCATCGCTCTTGAAGCAAATACAGATACGCTAGACAGTGAAATTCTAGAGGTTGAATGGGCTGAAGTTAGAGGAATAACGGAAGAGGCACAAGCAGAGATTCCTACGTTAGAGCAGGTTTTTGGGGATGCTTTCATTCCTGTAGAGATAGACGCTCCAACTTCAAGCGCCATTGTCCCGGTGACATCCACATCCGATGCACTTCAAGAACAGACTTTCGCAGAGATTGAACTAAGTTCAACACCAGAGACTTTAGAAGTTGCAATTCAGCAGATTGAGCAAATCTTTGAGAGTTTACCAGAGCTTGTTGAATCAGGAACAGAAGCGATGGAGCGAAGCGCTGCGCCAAAGGCGATCGCTAATAGCTTGACACCCACTTCTAGCGTCAATCTTCAAGATTCGACCACGGTTAATTCTCCAACCGGAGCGAAGAGTGAAGTAGCTCCTACTCCTAACCTATCGGTGCGGGTTGATGTGGAGCGATTAGGACGGATGAATAATGTGGTGGGTGAGCTGGCAATCAACCGCAATGGTCTTTCCCTGCAAAATGAGCAACTACAGGGATCGGTTCGAGAACTGCTGAATCGATTTTCCCGTGTGCAAAATCAGGTAGCTCACTTGCAGAATCTGTCCGATCAGATGCTGATTGCTCCAGAACGTTACAGCCAAGAGGCACTACCAGGTTCTGTAAACCAGTTGGGATCGTTTAAGGTCCCCCGCTCTGATTTTGATGATTTTGACTCTCTGGAATTGGACAACTACGGTGTCCTGCAATCCCAACTACAAGGGCTGCTTGAAGAGATGATGCAGCTTGAAGAATCGGTTGATGATATTGTCTTGTTTGCTAGGGCGACTGATCAGACGTTGGAACGGCAGCGACAAATGCTGACTCAGCTGCGGGATGAACTGATGTGGGCGCGAATGTTGCCCCTAGGGGAAGTGCTCAACCGTTTTCCTCGGATGTTGCGCGATTTGTCCACGACGTATCGCAAACCCGTCAGTTTGAAACTGAGTGGTACAGCTGTGTTGGTGGATAAAGCGGTTCTGGAAAAACTGTTCGATCCCTTGCTGCACTTAATCCGGAATGCGTTCGATCATGGTATCGAGCCTCCAGAAATCCGGCAACAGCAGGGGAAACCGGAACAAGGTTTAATTGAAATTCGAGCCTACCACCGAGGTAGCCAAACGATCATTGAAGTCAGGGATGATGGTCAAGGTTTAAATCTAGAACGAATCGGTCGTAAAGCGTTGGAACTGGGATTATTGTCAGCCGAACAACTGGCTACAACACCAGCGAATCGCTTGTTCAACTTGATTTTCGAGGCCGGATTTTCCACCGCGAACGAAGTGAGTGAGCTTTCGGGACGGGGTGTAGGGTTGGACGTGGTGCGATCGCAATTGCGATCGCTAAAAGGCATGATCGCGGTCTCTTCTGAGGCTGGAGTTGGCACCACTTTTACCTTACGTCTGCCGTTAACCTTAACCATTGCCAAGTTACTCGTCTGTTTCAGTGGTTCGACAGCTTTGGCGTTGCCGTCCGACAGTATTGAAGAAATTGTTATTCCCAAACTAGAGCAGATTAAACAATCTGGAACACAGCAGTTTTTGCACTGGCGCAAAGAAATTGTTCCAACCTATCGACTGAGCGAACTCTTAGAGTATGCCTGCCCCTTACCAGACACGTCTCCCACTCGCTCCTTGTTGGCAGTACCCACGCCTGATCATTGGGCGCTACCCATGCTAGTGATTCGCCAAGAGAACACCTTTGTGGCCTTACAGGTTGATCGTCTAGTTACAGAGCAAGAACTGGTAATCAAACCCTTTGGGTCTGCGATCGCTCCTCCCAGTTCGACCTATGGTTGTACTATTTTGGGGGATGGTAGTTTAATTCCTGTCATTGATGCAACGGTTCTCCTCGATCAACTCTTAACACAAAACGCAGACGCAACAGCGACAAGCAATGGGTTGAATCTAGAAGCGTTGGGGATTGAGTCAGCACAACAGGACAATGCATCACGCAACAAGAGCCTAACTGCTAGCAAAACCGTTAAAGTACCTACTGTCTTAGTGGTTGATGATGCCGTCGCCTTGCGCAGAACCTTGGCTCTCAGCTTAGAACGGGCGGGGATAAGAGTCTTGCAGGCTAGAGATGGGCGAGAAGCGATCGAACGATTGGAGCAAAATTCAGATGTTCGTGGGCAGGGTTTAGCTACCCCATCCGTGGAACTCGTGATTTGTGACATTGAAATGCCGAATATGAATGGCTTTGAATTTTTAAGCCATCGTCGCCAAGACCCTAAAATTTCTAAAATTCCTGTTGTCATGCTTACCTCTCGCAGTAATGATAAACACCGATGGTTGGCCATGCAATTAGGTGCCAGCGCTTACTTTACCAAGCCTTACTTGGAACAGGAGTTTTTATTGGCAATCAAGCAGCTCATGGGTCAACGTACACTTGAACGGATGCCTGTGTAATTGTTAATCGTGAGATGGGGAGTTGGAAAAGAAAAAAGGCTTTTTACTTTTCCTGATGACCCATTACCCATTACCCATTACCCATTACTAAATATCAATGAACAATCAGTTAATTCACTTAGAATCTGGTGAACCTGAGATTTCACGAACTCGACAGGCAACATCAGCTTTAAAGCTCGTCGTTTTTAGCATGAACCGTTTAAATCTAGCTCTGCGGATTGAATCGGTTTATAAAGTGGTTAATCACACCTCTACTTACGGCAGTGGGATTGGCTCGATAGGAGTCGCTCATTTAGGCGAGGATGAAATCACTGTTGTAGACTTGCATCGGCAATTTTTTAAATCTAACCTAATCAGCGAATCTAACCCAAGCGGTTATCTGGTTGTTGTTCAAAATACAATGGGTGAACTCTATGGCATTCCAGTCGCTGAGACTCCAGCTTTAATGGATGTACCTCGCGCGATGATTCGTGTTTTACCAGAGTCCTATCGCCGTGCGGATACGTTGGATGTAGCGAGTCATGTGGCTGTTATTCCCCAGGAGGAAGCAACACTAACTGTCTTTTTGCTGGATGTTGACCGACTCTTGCCCTTGTTCCAAGAACTCGCTGTTAAAGGGTGATACCAGTTTCATTTAATGGCGCTACAGATCAGATCCCCCCTAGCCCCCCTTATTAAGGGGGGAACACATTGAGGATTTAAAGTCCCCCTTTTTAAGCCGGAGCTCATACGAGGAGATTTAGGGGAATCTTCTAAGCGTTGCACTATTTTATGAAATTGGTATGAGCGAGCGCACATCAGGGGTTTTGCTCCCGTTGAAATGAATATCCTATGGGGATAATTGCTTATATTTTATAAACTTTGATGAATTCCCTTGACGCTGAATCCGTTGAGTGTTACAATACACATACCTAAAACATCAGCATTTAGCGCAAAACGTGGGCTGCTGTCTCATGTACAGTATATATACATATACATATAGGTATGTATAGTTTGATATGCGATTAGTTGATAGCATAGCTAGGTATCTAGCTAAGTCTTTAGTTAAAGAACTGCTTACTTAGTTAAATATATAGCTATTTTACCTACTAATTACATACCAGAATATAGATGGGTATATGTATACATACATATACTGTATGTGAGACATCAGCTCACACCTAGCAACACATAAAAAGTGTTTGTAGAGTGTGAGTTGTTCTCTTTTTATGGACTTCCAGATAGAAGATTATCCCAAGCTAATGATTGAGTCGGGAGTAGCATTAATTGCTACTTCTGACTAGCTTTTGCTTGAGAATTTTTGCCTCTTGGAACTCCCTTGAACAACACTCCGTTGGCGCTAGGTGCGTGATTTACCGACGCTGTCGAGTAAACAAAAACATCAATGGAGATACAAATGAAAGTAAGACAAGAGAAAACAAATGAGCCGAAAGCTTTGGTATCGTTTTATTGGGATTGCCAGAACGTCAGAGTTAATTTAAATCAAGCTAATTGCTTACTGAATTTTGCCAGTACTCAAGGAATTGCGGTTATCAAAAGAGCCTACGCTTATTGGCGGCATGAAAACCAAAGCTTTGAAAAAGCTTTATACGAGCTTGATTTTGATTGCATAAATATTGCGTCGTTCAAGCCAAACAGTCTAGACCACAAATTAATAGCTGATTGTAAAAGCACTGTTCTCAACAATCCAGATATTAAAATAGTTATCCTCGTGTCTGGAGACGGAGACTTTGCTAACTTAGTTCGTGAATTAAAAGCTAAGGGCAAAAAAGTCATAGTTTTTGCTCAATTTCAAGTGAGTCAGAAGCTGATTAAGCTTGCTGACGAATTTTACTGGGTAAGTACAATTCCATTTTGTGAGCAAGTTACCTGAAATTGACTTCGTTAATTTTCCTAAAAAATAAAGAGATAGAAATGCCTAAACTTCCAACAATTAAAGATAAAAAGCTTCGGCTGCAAGCCCTTACTCACCGTTCCTATGTCAACGAACACCCAGATGCAGGTGAGCATAACGAGCGCTTAGAGTTCTTGGGCGATGCTGTACTTGGTTTTCTGGTTGGTGAACTTCTCTATAAGCGCTATCCAGACATGAGCGAAGCTCAACTGACTCGTCTTCGCTCTAACTTAGTAGACGAGAAGCAATTAAGCAAGTTTGCTACCCAGCTAGGCATAGGTGATTTGATCCAACTGGGAAAAGGTGCCATTAAAGAAGGAGGTCGCGAAAATCCTTCGTTGCTCAGCGATACCCTGGAAGCCTATATTGCCGCCTATTTTATAGAGTCGGGAATTGAAGCTGTCCGTGAATTTGTTCAACCATTATTTACTGCGGTTGCTGACAGCATTGTTTTCCCTCAGTCCGACAGTGACCCTAAAAATCTTGTAGACTCCAAGGGTCGGTTTCAACAATGGGCATTGGCGAATTTTGTCCAAAATCCTGAATATTTCATTATCGATGAGTATGGACCCGACCATGCTAAGGAGTTCAAGGCAGAAGTGCGTGTGAAGGGTAAAGTGTACGGTGTTGGTACAGGTCGCCGCAAACAAGATGCTGAGAAACGTGCGGCTGAAGTTGCGCTTAAGAAAGTCGGACTAGTTTAGAGTAGTAGGGTGCGATCGCACCGCCCAAATATTCCTGCATTTCTACCCAGTAGATAGCTAGCAAAGCACCTGACTAGTAGAGTGCGATCGCTTCATCCCACTCACATAACTTCACAAAAAGTCGTCCCAGTGATTACTGAGATAAACTTCTGTTAAACGATAGAACTAAAAGCTTAGGGTTACTGTAAGCTTTTGGTAAAGTTAATTACAAAACAACATTCCGCTACCACTAGTTAGCACTACGGCACTCAAAGCCCTTTGCTCTGAGTGCAGCATGTTTTAATACTTTTTCCCCAAATAACTAGCTATCTAGTCAAAGCGGACTCGACCGCCCAATTACTGCAAGTGGGTCGGGAAGTTTGACTTTGTGTGATGTGTGAGAGGAGGCTTGTTCAGCTGATAGATAAGGTGGCTGAGGTGAGTTTTTTGAACCCAATGGGATAAAACTTAACACAAAAACTCTTTAACTCAACGCCGCCTAGATGTGAAAAAACAGGGAACTAAACATTATGAAAGCACAAGACCTTTTGAATCAATATGCCGCTAGAGAATGGAATTTTCAAGAAGCGAATTTAGCTAATGCTTCTCTTAGTGGAGTCAATTTGAGTAGGGCTGATTTAAGTAAAGCTGATTTAAGTAGAGCGGATTTAAGTCGGGCTGAACTGAGTGGAACATCTTTCCATTGCGCCAACTTAACTAATGCGGACTTGAGTGGCGCTGACTTGACCGGTGCCAATTTAACACAAGTCAACTTTATCGGTACCGACTTGACTGGGGCAAACCTGAGTGGTGCAGACCTCAGTGGTGCTGATATGCGCTGCGCCAACCTGCATGGAGCGAATCTCACAGGCGCGAATCTGACTGATGCTGAACTCAGTGGTACCGATTTAAGTGGGGCTTGCTTGAAAAATGCTACCCTGACTGGGGCTTCCTTGATAGGTGCCGATTTGATAGGTGCTGACCTAACTGAGACCGATTTGATGGGCGCAGAAATGAGCGGGGAAGTTGCACATACCGGTGTCTCCCACAAATGGGTCAGTTGGAACGGTAGTTGCTGATCGAAAGTTTGACTAATTTGTGATTGATTCTGTTAAGCCCAAAAATTACCCCAGTCTTCGTGCTGGGGTATTTTCTTGATTTCGTGTTGATTCAACCCATCTTTCTCACTTAGTTTTCACGGGACGTGGAAAACCTCTGTCCTACAAGTAGAGAGGCTTTGATTTTTTCCCCTCCCTATTTGAACACAACTTCGTATCAATCCTCCCCTGAAACCTGGTCACTGGTCACTGATTAATGCCCATTTCTCTGGCGAGGAAATTGGTCAAACACCACAGCTTTAAACTGCTCATTCCCCCGCAGATTATTAAAATCTAAGTCGGTTGTAGCAAGTTCTTGATATTCAGCAGGATTCAGATAAATTGCTGCTTGCACGCTAGCGATCGCTTGTTCAACCTCACCCATTAAGGCATGACAGCAAGCCTTGTTATACCAAGCATATTCATCATCGGGTTCGGTTTCCAGCGCCTTATCGTAGCTGGTAATGGCCTCCTGATATTGGCCTAGTTGCCGCAGTAGCTCCCCTCGCTGATACCATGCCCAGTAGTCTTCGGGATGAGTCTCTAAGGCTTTGTCATAACTAGCCAGCGCGTCTTCTAGTTTCCCCCAATGACGCAGAGCGTCTCCCCGACGATACCATGCCCAGTAGTCCTGCGATCGTTGGTCAAGCGCTTGGTCATAGCAGGCGATCGCTTCCTCATAATCTTCCAACTGACGCAGGGCATCCCCTTTACGGTACCAACTCCAGTAATCGTCCGGGCGTTCTTCCAACGCTTGATCGAAACAGGCGATCGCGTCTTCGTACCTGTCTAAGTCTTCTAACGCAACACGTCCTTTGTTATACCAAGTCCAGTAGTCATCAGGGCGGACTTCTAAGGCTTTATCATAGCTAGCGATCGCTTCCTCATAGCGCTCCAGCTGCCGCAGCACAAGACCCCGCTGGCACCACGCCCAGTAGTCCGTCGGCTTAGTTTCTAACGCTTTGTCATAGCTAGCCAGCGCGTCTTCATAGCATCCCAAAACATCCAGAACATCACCTCGCCCGTACCAAGCCCAATAATCTTCTGGATTGTACTCTAAAGCTCTTTCATAGCTGGCGAGGGCTTCTTCGTAGCGCTCTTGGTCGAACAACGCATTCCCCTGCTGGTACCAATCCTCGAAGCTATCGGGTCGGCACTCTAGGGTTCTGTAGATAGCATGGGTTGAACCCCGTCTCCGATGCATCACTCTACTCATCGTCCATCACCGTACCTAAAACACTTATATTTGCTTATACAAACGGGTTTTTACCTGCTTACTCGCTAGCGCTGTGTCCCTCCTTAATGCCCTCTGTGGTGAGCATCCCACTACTTGACTCAACTGTATTGATACTGATACATTTACGCGACACAATACGGGAAATTCCCGGATAATGCAGCGATAGCAACACCATCGGAATTGATGGTGAAGGCGGTATCCCACACCGAATGGAGACAACCTAATTATTCAGGTGCAGCGTTATAGTTTATCGCACGACTACTATGACTATTATTGGCTCAAAGAATAAACTAATTCATGCTACCCACTGAGCTGTTAATAAATCGACAAAATGGGGAAACAATTATTCCCAAACGGTTGCCGATCAACTCGGAAACCTGTGCGATCGCGACAGAGTTAATCACCTGCTTCCAAAAGGCCGTAGGTAGCACTCAAGGTGACCTGGATCGACAGTTGTCGGACTTTGAAGGCGATAGTCCCGACTACCGTATCAAACGAGGTCTTGCTCATATTCTCAAAAGCAGCTTCTGCACCTTTGAAGTGGTCAGTCCCCTCGAACCGAAAGAACTGCGGCAGCGCGTTTTTACCCTTGCCGCCCAAGCTGTGCCCAGTGTCCAAGCGTCCGAGGCAACTCTGGACACGCTCAGCATTACCCTGAGCAAAGAGTTAAACCATGAAGTCTTGCCCCAGCAAATTCGTGTTGGTCTTTATGCAGATTTACAGGAGAATCGGATTCTGACCCAGTTTGATGACCCCGCACCGGAGGCACTAATTCACCGCTACAACTTATCTCAAGTGCAGGGAATCTTTTACCGAGCAAGTCAGATGGCGCTCAATGCTCATCGCAATGTCCCTGGTGAGTACAAGCTATTATTCCGCTATTTAAAGCTATTTCAGTTAATGACTTATGTGGAAGGCGACGCCGACCACGGCTTCACGATTACCATTGATGGCCCGACCAGTTTATTTAAGCCGAGTACCCGCTATGGTTTAGCGATCGCAAAACTTCTGCCAGCTTTACTGCACGTTACCAAATGGAGTCTGACGGCAACCTTACAAAGCCGCGACCCCTATAACGGCACTCCGAAAACCGGGCGTTTCAGCCTGAATGATAATTGTGGCTTAGAGACTCACTATCCCCCTGGTAAGCCCTATGACAGTATGTTAGAAGCGGCCTTTGCTAACCGCTGGGACTCGCTAAAAACCGAGTGGATACTAGAGCGAGAAGTTGACCTGATTCCCATTCCTGGGAGTGTGATGATTCCTGATTTCCGCCTGGTTCATCCTGATGGGCGTATCTTCTTACTTGAAATTATTGGATTCTGGCGTCCGGAGTACTTACAAAAGAAATTTGCTCAGGTGCGTCGAGCGGAATGCGATAACTTAATTATTGCTATTTCTGAGCGGCTGAATTTGGAGAAAGCAGGGGTCAAGGTGGCGAATGTACCCGCCAAAGTGATTTGGTTTAAGGATAAGCTTTCGCCGAAAGCCGTGCTGGAAGTTTTAGAATGATATCGAATCCGTTGGCATGGGAATTATATTTTTTTAACGCAGAGAGCGCGAAGGGGGACGCTGAGGGACGCTGAGGTTTTTGAAGAATTTCGATGCCAATGGCAATGATAAGAATTCACCAGCAGAATTTATAGCTCTTCTCGATTGGATGCGGTACACTCTGACCTCTCTCCTACAAGGAGAGAGGCTTTGATTCTTACTCCCGCAACCCTAGTAGGGAAGGGGTTGGGGGTTAGGTTTTTCGCTCTGTACTTCACGCAACTAAGAACTGCTATATTGAGCCCTCGTGAGACTTGCCACCGCAGTCGCGAGTTCGGCGGGTTCCACAGGTTTTGGGATGTGCCTCTGAAAGCCAGAGGCTAGAGCTTTCATGCGATCTTCAGCTCTAGCATAGGCGGTTAGGGCGATCGCTGGAATCTGTCCCCCTTGTTCTGCCGAAAGTTGCCGAACTTTGCGAATTAAGCTGTAGCCGTCCTCAAGCGGCATCGCAATATCGCTCACCAAAACATCTGGCTTCAATCTTGCTAAAGCTTCCAATGCCTCACTCGCAGAGGCAAATGCAAATACTTTTGCTTCACACTGCTCCAGTGCGGTGACGAGAAACTCTCGCGAATCCACCTCATCATCTACAATCAGGACTCGTACCCCATTGAGGGTTGGCGAGTTGTCGAATGGCACTCCCGCAACGGTTGGATGGACGTGTCCATCTAAGTGACGCTTGACGCGGACAGGAATGAGCGGCAGCTTAACGGTAAAGGTGGCACCCTTGCCTTCACCTTCACTATGAGCACGCACGGTTCCGCCGTGCAGTTCAACTAAGTGTCGTACAATGGCTAGCCCCAGTCCTAGACCGCTATAGACTCTGGTGCTAGAACTATCAGCTTGCCGAAAGCGCTCAAAAACATAGGGAACAAACTCAGGGTCGATTCCTTTACCGCTATCCCTCACAATAATCTCAACATGGGAGTTCACGCGTTCTAATCGCACCTGAACCTGCCCTCCTTTGGGCGTGAACTTGATGGCATTTGATACCAGAGTCCAGACGACTTGCTGCAAGCGGTCAAAGTCGCCCGCAACTGAGCCTGTTGCCGGGTCAAGCACACATTGGAGGCTAATCTCCTTCGCTTCAGTGGCGGGACGTACTGTCTCAATCGCGGACTCTATGACTGAAACCAGTTCAACCGGACGGGTATTTAAGCGGAGCTTACCCTGAATAATCCGGGAGACATCCAACAAATCCTCCACGAGTTGCGCCTGCGATTTCGCACTGCGCTCAATCGTCTGTAGTGCCCGCGCCGTCGTCGCTTCGTCAAACTGCCGACTATTGAGTAAGCGTGTCCATCCCAGCATCGCATTGAGAGGCGATCGCAGTTCATGAGACAGGGTTGCCAAAAACTCATCCTTCAATCGGTTAGCGGCTTCGGCGGCAGCGCGTGCCTCTTGTTCACGAGCCAGTAGTTGGTTGCGTTCATCTTCCGCTCGCTTACGTTCGGTGAAGTCACGCATGATTTTAGAAAAGCCTCGCAGCTGTCCCGCCTCATCTCGTAAGGGCGTGACGATGCCACTCGCCCAGAACCAGCTACCATCTTTACGGATATGCCAACGTTCATTCTCAGCTCGATCCTCCGCCACTGCTGTTTCCAGTTCTTCTTTGTCTGCACCGATTTGAAGGTCTTCAGGTATAAAGATGATTGAACTTGGTTTTCCCAAGATTTCTGGTTCTTGATAGCCGAAAATGCGTTCTGCGCCCAGACTCCAACGGATAATACGCGCTTGGGTGTCGAGGAAGAAAATTGCATAGTCCGTCACATTCTCTAACAGCAGGCGAAACCGCTCTTCACTCACTCGAAGTGCTTCCTCTGCCTGTTTACGGTCTGTAATGTCAGCTAGGACGTAAACAGCACCGATAAACGTTCCCCCATCCTGAAAGATCGGGTCTACCGTTACAGAAAACCAACGCCTACCACACTGAACCTCTTGACTCTCACGTTGACGAGTTTGCTGGACACGCGTGAAGGGAGTTGCCTCAACAGAACCCAAGGTCGATGGCATTAGCTCTTGATGCAGGCAACTAATGAGTTCGCTAAAGGGTTTGCTTAAAAGCCTCGTCATAGCGCTATTACAGCGCATAATTCTTCCTTCCTGGTTGAGAAGGCAAACTCCATCGTTCATGGCATCAAAGGTGCTTTGCCACTCTTGCGCCAAGGTGAGTGCGGACTCCTCTGCCCGTCGAATGCGAAGCAAAGCTCTAATAGTGGCAATTAATTCAATCGGTTCTACAGGCTGCGCCAGGTAGCCATCTGCACCGCTGTCTAACCCCTGTGCCTTGTCCCGACTTTCAATAAAACTAGCGGATAGATGGAGTACGGGAATAAAGGCCGTAGTCGCATTGGCTTTGAGTTGGCGGCAGACCTCAAATCCATCGATACCAGGTAGCCTTACGTCCAGAATAATTAAGTCGGGTTTCGCTTGATCGACTAAATGCAGGGCGGCTTCACCCGTAACCGCTTCAATCACATTAAACCCTGCACGTCTTAACATGCGGTTGACGGCGTAGCGATTGGTTTCGTTATCGTCTACATGCAAGATTGTGATTAACTGCTGATCAAACATACCCTTTCTCACAAGCCTTCAGTGCTATCCCCGCCTTTACCAGTGCTTCCCTAACCTGCGCGATCGCTATTTCTTGGGAGGCTGTTTCTTTAGAAAGAATCGCCACGGTGTTCTGTGCCAGATTCTTTTGCTCTTCTGTTTCAAGCGACTCTGAGGTATTAATAATGACCGGAATCTCGTTAGTTTTATTGCCACTTTTGAGCAACGATAGCACCTTGGTTCCGCTCATTTCTGGCAGGGAAAGATCGAGAATAATGCAATCAGGCTGTTCGGCTTGAGCCAGCTCAATACCCTCACGCCCATTGACGGCTTCACGAATATTCAGGTCAGTGTCACTTAAGAGTTGCCTTAACACATATTGAGATGTAGGGTCATCGTCAATGAGCAAGAGCTTTTGTTGCCTATTCCGCTTTATCAGCGTATTGATTTGGTTCAATAGTGACCATCTATCCACAGGCTTAACTAAGAAAGCATTCGCCCCCAAAGCCCTAACTTGCTTTTCATTATCAATCACCGTGACAACGAGAATCGGAATCTCTTGGGTGGCTGGATTCCCTTTTAATTCAGCAATGAATCCCCAGGTGTTTCGCTCCTCCAGCAAAATATCTAACATAATCGCGGTGGGAGTGAACAACGTCAGTGCCTGTTCGGCTTCGGAAAGTGTCCGTGCTAGGAAGGGCTGATAAATGGAATCCTGGAAATACTTCTCGTAAGTGAAAATAGTTTCAGCATTGTCCTCGACCACCAGTAGGGGTAAGCGCTGGGGGTCTCGTTCCCAAGAGACGGGCGACAAAGCTGACTCTTGATTAGAACCAGGGTAAACCAGTGGGATGGACGCAAAAAAGGTAGAGCCAACTCCCCTGTGACTGGTAACCCAAACCTTTCCGCCTAATAAATCCGCGAGTTTACGCGACAGGGGTAGCCCCAGTCCTGTGCCTTTGACCTGCCGTTGCAGGGGAGAATCCACCTGGACGAATTCTTCAAAGATGCGCTCTGTATCTTCCGGTGTAATGCCAATGCCGGTGTCGGCGACGGAGAAGGTGATTGTATTGCCAACCCGTACAGCGGATACTCGCACCTCACCAGTGGACGTGAATTTGAGAGCATTGGAAATAAAGTTTCTCAGAATCTGGGCAACCTTACCCTCGTCGGTGTATAGCGTCGGGATATCACGGGGTTCTTCAAAGACCAAAGCAATTGAAGAGTTGTGAGCCAGTAGAGGGCGCAGCATTCCCCTGAGGGTTCCGAAGAGTTCGCTCACCTCAAATTCGTCCGCCTGCACGACAATTTTTCCCGCCTCCACTTTTGCCAAGTCTAAGAGGTCGTTCACTAACTCTGAAAGCCCTTCAGCCGCTTGGCGGATAAACGTTACCTGCTTTTCCTGCTCTGGTGTTAATTCACCATCCATTCGGTCTAACAGCAGCCGAGATAGAGAAATCACAGAGTTAAGCGGCGTGCGAAACTCATGACTCATGTTTGACAAGAAACGGGTTTTGAGTTCATTGGCTCGTTTTAAGGAATCGGCTTTTTCATCCAACTCGGCATACAGCGCTACGACACCCCGATTAGTATCTTCGAGTTCGCGATTGAGCTGAGTTAACGCCTCCTCTCGCCTATGGAGTTCTGCTAAGGCGCGGAGGAGTTCTTGGTTTTGCTGCTGGATTTGTTCAAACGGATTACTCGGCGATCGCTGAACCAACTCATCCGCTATCTGCGTCAAGCGCCGCCCATTCACCACCTGAGCACGATTCGGTAAGGGTTTTCCCATCTTCACCGAGGTTCCCTGACCGGGCGCAGACTCGATCGCGAAGTGTTCCATGAGTCGCTTGGAGCCAATAATCCCTAACCCCAGTCCGGTTGCCGATGTGTACCGTCCTTCCAGAATGGCTTCTAGATGGATGATGCCTGGTCCCTGATCCCGAATCCAAATCAGAAGGTTTTGAGGCGATTCACCTTCCACTCGAAACTCAGCTTTTCCTCCCTGGGCATATTGAAAGGCATTACGGGCGATTTCCGAAACAGCCGTAGCAATGCGCGTCTGATCCTGAGCGTCAAAACCCAATAGTTCAGCAATCTGTCGTGCTCGCTGACGGGTCATAACGACATCTTGTTCAAAGTGGATTTCTATTGTGAGGATCGTTGCACTTATTACCATTTTAGATTTTAGATTTTAGATTTTGGATTTTGGATTGGGAATTTTCCCCATCACCCTATCCCCCCTCACGAGCAACCAACACGGTGACATCATCACGACCTCGGTTGAAATCTCGGTACAAAACTCCCGCGATCAGACTAGGATGTTTAGTTACTAAGCCAGGATAACGGTCTAAGCCCCACTGTGTACCCAATCCATCAGAGTGCATTACCAAAAGTCCTCCTTTGGGCCACGGATAGACAAATTCCTGAATCTTGCGAACCTCATGCCCAACCGTTCCATTGTAAGAAACCAGGTTGTTGGTTTTTTCGGGAGCTAGAATCGTGCCCGAAATGTTTCCCACCCCAGCAAAACGCACACTCAGGCGTTCAAAATCAACTTCCGCGATCGCTAAAGCTGCACCGCGTGTACTTCGCAACACGGTGTGTGCTGCCTCAACAATCTCTTTGGGACTTTTGCTCAAATTCGCTCGAAATACCCTCACCGCTTCCCGCGATGCCTGGGCGGCTTGTGGCCCGTGACCCAAACCATCTGCCACAAGCAGTAGGGTGCGACCCGAATTTTGGGCGATA
>NZ_DATNPA010000394.1:0-3449 GCF_036703385.1 Allocoleopsis sp.
AAACGCAGCAGCAGTCGCGATGGTCGGGGTCGTCGGGGTCGTCGGGGTCGTCGTTGGGGTCATTGGTGTCAAAGTTTCCGGAGCCACCGCGATCGCACTAACTACGAACAAGCAAACGCCAATACAGCCCGCCTCGCTACCCGATTTCCTGGTCGATTGCGATCGACATTGACTGCGATCGCTGAACAATTTGGAACTGTCACCTGTCCAACTGTGATTGATAGGTTGCTGCAATAAGGAGCGATCGCACCCGATTCAATAATTGTTGAATGAATTTAAGTACGAAGGCGAATACGAGGGCGAGTGCGAGAACGAATACAAAGGTTACAGCTTTATGGCGATCGCTTAATCTATTCAGCAAAAACCGGAAGCAATCGCCCTCCATTCCAACTACCTAAATAATCTGAACTTTCGCCTGCTTAAAAGATGCTTTCAAAGCTCCTACAAGATTGGGCGATCGCCATAGATCGAGTCAAGTGCGCGAACGCTGTTAATTTGAACAGGGTTGCGTAAGTTTCAATCCTATTACAGATAGCGTGAATTCATCAATCTTGAATGAAAGGATAAATGGCCATGTTAACCTCAAAAACCTTAGAGAAAACCCTAGTCGTGGAACAATGGGAGGTTTACGCAAAGCCCGCATCGGTAAAAAGAGTATGGAAGCCTCTGAAGAAAAAGATTCATAGAATTCATCAATTAGCGACAGTAAATTATTTGGAAAAAGGTGTAGCAGACTACATAAAACTAAAACCCCATAGCTCACCAGTTAAACCCACTACTGTTCGTAGCGTTTAGAAATAAAAGAAACAGGCTTGCAAGTAGAAAAGCCAAATAAACAAGGTATGGGTATTTTCGGAGATGTCTAATATGTTTGCTCCAACAACTTCAAAGTCTGCTCCTGTCCTGTGGCAAGGAAAAACACGAGACGGTTACACATTGCGATTGACTCGTTCTGGACTTGCAAAGATCGTGTCGAATCTGCAACAAACGGGATTACACAATCTAGTTCAGAACAATCTGAACGGAAGCCATGAAGCCGCCGTTGTTCGAGCTATCGCTCAAGTCGTCAGCAATGCGGCTCATTCAAGCTCTGGTCAAAATACTCAAGTTTTCACAGCAGTTGGCAAGACAAGAAAGTATCAGATTTTGACTCAGCCAATTGATAGCAAGCAAAGTGCAATTCTCTTTGTGCGATCTCGCCCAACACAAGAATTCGAGTACGAAGGTGAATTTGAGAATGAATACGAGGCTGACTATTTTTTGCCCGCAATAATTAGAGGCGTATCGGCTGCCCGAAAAGCAGTCCCCGCCGCTAAAAAAGTCGCATCGAAAGTCCCAAAGGCAGCACATGCTGCACGATCGACTGCTTCAACATTACAACGACGTGCATCAACACGGTCAATTCCGCGTCATCCATCTGCACGCGCAAGCTCGCGTGGTGATTCAACAAAGCTAGCGCAATCGCGGTACAACCTCAAGCCAAAGCCGATGGGGTTTAAACAATGGAAGTCAGGACGTGAGGCACAGCATTTGATACCTAAGGCGGTATTTAAAGCCCATAATATGCCTCTGACGTTACTTAATTCCCCGGCTAATGGTATTATGCTCCCTGCGGGAAAACGACCAAAACAATACCCAATTCATCGTAAGCCGGTTAAAATGGGTTTGAGACCGGCACACATCAAAAAAGGCAGAGCTCACCCACAATACAACAAAAAAGTAACCCAATTTCTCGCGTGGGCATACCCACAAAAGAAAGGCAATTGGAGCACCGCCGAGGTCGAACGCGCCGCACTCGCATTGCGAAAAGCCCACAAAGATCCATCCATGAAAGGCAAATTTGTTGATGACATTCCGCTTTCATTGATGAAGAAGTACTTCCGCTGATACAGGAAGCCTTCTAGGGCGCTTGTCGCCCCCTGAAGTCACTCCCACTTGGTAGACTTTGTCCAAAGTTCGTCCCAAGCGGTCATCGTTTAAATGTTCTGGCTTGACTCCCTCTCCAATCAAATGCTCGGTAGTTTTCCCTTCAAAGAACTGCCCAAATAGATACAACGGCGCTGCAACGAAGCTCAGTTTATTGAGAATCATCCCTTTGAGGAGTTGACCTGTACTCACTTGTTCGAGTTCAGATGTTTTGTTTCTTTGAGACATGACAACCATCAAATGTACATCGCAAAATAATCATTATAAATTTCAGCATTTGTCGAGAGCGTTTGTTCGAGTTTTTCCCGATCTTCAGCACTAATGAAACTCATAACTGCATCTAAACTGGCTTGAGGGATAAAGTCCCCACAGTATTCATTGGCAGGCACCGCTTCTTTCATCTTCTTGGGATAGGCTAAACCCAGATGATTCATGAGGGTAATGAACTGTTCGCGAGTTCGATCAACAAATCTAGGATTCAAGCGTTTTTCTTCACCAATGCTTGAAACGGTGCGCCCTTTATAGTCATGAGCAGGATAGACCAGCGTGCTGTCTGGCAGGGTAAACAACCGTTGTGTCACTGTATCGTACAAAGTCCCTGCATCGCCCCCCTGAAAGTCTGTTCTGCCACAACCTCGAATCAACAAGGCATCACCAGTTAATAGGTAAATGTTGTTCACCCAGTAAGATAAGTGACTGTTGGTATGTCCCGGTGTCGAAATGGCTTGAATCTCCACTGACCCAACCGTTAAAGTTTCTCGATCGACAAGCGAATGATCCGCAGATCTTGCTGTAGCATTCTGAGGTACAATCACCCGACACCCCGTTTGCTGTCTTAGTTTTCCTGCTCCCGTAATGTGATCGGCGTGAATGTGAGTTTCTAAACAATAGCGAAGCGTCAAATCCAAGTCCTGTAAAACTTGTAAATCTCGATCGACTTGCTCTAGCACCGCATCGACCAGTACAGCATCTTTGGTCTGAGAATCTGCAATTAGATAGGTATAGGTACTCGATTCAGGATCGAAGAATTGCCGAAACAACAATGTTGACTGAGGTAATCCTGAGTTGAAGGCTTGTTCTGTGGATAGCGTGGTTGGAATCGGGCGAACTCGGATTGGGAGCGATCGCAACACTGACTGGGCAACAATTTTTGCCTGACTCCGTAGTTCTGGAACTGCGATCGTTTCCCACAGATCTCCTTGGCGAGGGCTACCGAGGGTATAAAGCAGCGTTGAAACCGCACCATTGGCATCTAATACCGCACCATTGGAAGTTGTATCCAATCCTAAGCCGAGTGGATTGGGGCGAATCAACCCCTGAGCACGCAGATTTGCAATCAAAGGCTGAGCAGAGTGACGATAATCAACTTCTACCCCTGTACAATTGATCGCGCGACTGACATTCAAGATTGTGTTCGTTTTTGTATGACGATCGCAAACCGTGACTGAGACCGTCTCTTTTGAAGATTGATACTCACGAATGCGTCCTGCTGAAATGACTAACTGACCAGAATTCAGCATCTC
>NZ_DATNPA010000395.1:0-5323 GCF_036703385.1 Allocoleopsis sp.
TGGAAGTGGGCAATCATGAAGAATTGTTGCGCCACGAAGGAATTTATCGGCGTCTGCACTCGCTGCAAGAAACTGGTGAGCTGATTTAAGAGCTGAAGTGTGTTGAGATACATGTATAAAGGAAAAAGTCATGGGTAGTGGTAACGCTAGTCATAAAGGTCATTCAATAAAACCCAATACGAACACCAATGGTCGCATTGATACAGCGGCTGACTTATCTGTAGAGCCACGAGATTTACTGGCTGAAGGGACGGCTGCACTGAGAGCTGAAGAGGCTCCTGAGAATGAGAAAGCGACCCAACGACTAGAGGCTAAGAAGTAATCGCTAAAAACTCTTATGGGGTTGGCAATGCCTACCTTATTTATGCAATGGCTTCAGAAAGTTCCTTCCAGCGATCGCTCCACAGGCGTTGCATGGCTTCCGTCACGTCGGGTAAATCGATAAATTCCTGGCTTTGTCGCTGAATTTCTGGGGCTAAATGCTTGAGTCCGGCACAATCTTGACAACAGCGCAATATTCGTTCCCAAGCGGCATACCATTCCACTCCCGCTTGCTGATGGGCACGAAAGGGTTGTAGGCGTTCGTCTTCTTCCCTCAATTGCTGGGCTTGTTTTGCCCAAGCGTCGCGCCAAGGTTGCACAGCTTGAGGCATCTCATTCTCGTCGTACCAATCTCGTTCAGTACGCAAGATTTCACCGATGCGATCGAGTTCGGGGCGGTTTGTGCAGCGCAAAATGCTCGTTAATCCTTGGTCGATCCACAGGGGTAAGCTGCGATAACTAATGAATTTGGCACGAGATTCCACCAATTTGACCCAAATTTGATGTTTCCAGCACTCAATATGCTCGATTTGCTTGACGGGGATTTTGAGGAAGGTGGCGACTTGCTGCCGGATTTGGTCGAGGGGTATTTGCCGAGGGTCAATAACCCCAGCCGTAATCAGGTTTTGGGACATGAAGGTAAAGCACTCCTGTTTTGGGTAGATGTATAGCATCCCAAAATCTAAGACGCCCCATTTAATTGCAATAGAAAGTCGGGGTGCGTCGAGGAATGTTACCATTTCTTCTAGCTTCCAGACTGCCGATTTCAGTTTGGGGGTTAGCCGCTCTTAAGCTCTGATCCAGCTTTTGAGTGGCGCAAAGATTTTTAGGTTTTCAGTGTGAATAGGATTACCTTAGCAGATTGAGTGATTATTGTTCAAGGGTCAAGTTTTTGTTACAAATTTTAGAAAAAATTTACCCCACTTTGTCACCTTAATTCTCAAAGTGAGAGCTGAAAATCCCCTTTCTAGGATGCGATCGCGAATTGCCCATGTCCTCAGGCGATGCGCTTATGGGTGAACTCCGCTTCATTCATCCGTAACCTTGCCTCGCATTGTCTTAAGTTGCGATCGCTTGCTTTTACTATCCAGACGCTTCCTCTGAGAACTCCGAGTCGGCTTACTAGGTTTACGGGGTTTGGGGAGTGCGATCGCACTTTTAATCAAGTCTTGCAATCGTTGCAATGCCTCTTCCCGATTCTGTTCCTGGCTACGGTGTTCTTGAGCCTTGATGACAATGACCCCATCTTTGGTAATACGCTGGTCGGAAAGCTTCAACAGCCGCTCTTTGTAGCGCTCGGGCAGCGAGGAAGCCACGATGTCGAAGCGCAGGTGAATGGCAGTCGCCACCTTATTCACATTTTGCCCTCCTGCCCCTTGAGAGCGAACCGCACTCATCTCAATCTCATACTCTGGAATGCTCACGTCATTAGAAATTTGTAGCATGATTTAACAATTGCCCAGAGATGAGTTGTATCAGTCGTTGAGCAGATTCTCACTTTTCACGGGATGTAGAAAACCTCTCTCCAAACCTCTCCTAAGAGGAGAGAGGCTTTGAATTTCTCCCTCTTCCCTACTAGAGAAGGGGGTTGGGGGATTAGGTTCAAATGTCTGTTTCCACATAACGTGAAAAGTCAGGAGCAAATTTTGCTCTGATTCAGCTTTACCTATTATCTCCTGGCAGATCGAGTTGTAAGGGAAACAAGCCGATGGATCGATTGAACTTCAATGTACTCCAGCAGTTCTGGACGATCGCCAAGTCCTACTGGTCAGGGGATGAGAAATGGCAAGCCAGAGGGTTACTGCTGGGAGTCGTGCTGTTTCTCCTCGCGTATACCGGGTTGAGTGTGGTACTCAACAACAAGCGAGGGGTGCTGATTTCAGCCCTTTCAGCCCAGGATGAGCCACGCTTCTGGCAAACTGTGATCGTTTTCATCGCTGTGCTGGTGATTTATGCACCTCTCTTAGCAGGCTATACCTATCTGCGCGATCGCCTCAGTTTGCAATGGCGGAAATGGCTCACCCATCGATTCGTGGATAACTACTTTGAGAATCGCGCCTATTACAATCTGCATATCTCAGAAACCGAGATTGATAACCCAGATCAGCGGATTGCGGAGGATGTTCGCAGTTTTACCCAGGAGTCCCTCACCTTTTTGCTGCGGTTGGTGGAGTCGGTGCTGTCAACGATCGCCTTCAGCAGCGTACTCTGGGGGATTTCTAAGCCCCTAGTATTTTTTCTGGTGCTGTATGCTCTGGTTGGAACTGTGGTTACAAGCGCCGTGTTTGGTAAGCCGCTTGTCCGACTCAACTTTGAACAACTCAAGAAAGAAGCGAATCTCCGCTTTAGCCTAGTGCGAATTCGGGAGAATGCAGAAGCGATCGCCTTTTACCGGGGGGAGGAGCAAGAGTCGAATCAGGTCAAGCATCGGTTTTTGGATGTCTTTGAGAATGTCAAACGGCTGCTGGTTTGGGAGTTGAACTTGAATGTTCTGACGAATGCTTATGAGTTCATCCCCTTTATTCTGCCTGCCCTGGTTGTCGCACCCGCGATTTTTGCAGGAGAAATGGAGGTGGGTAAAGTTTCTGAAGCACAGGGAGCTTTTGTCCGAGTCTTCTTCTCGCTCAATGTTGTCGTTGCCCGCTTCCAACAATTGACCACCTTTGGAGCTGGAATTAATCGTCTCTATACCTTTGCCCAGTTTTTAGAACAGACAGAGGCAACCCAGGCATCCGACGAGCAAAAGCCACAGATTCAGACAGTTGAAGCAGAGCGGCTGGCAGTCGAACACCTCAGTCTACAAACTCCCAATTATCAGCGGACGTTGGTGGAAGATTTGTCGATAGAGTTACCTGCTGGACAGGGAGTTTTGGTGATGGGGCCGAGTGGTTGCGGCAAGAGTTCACTGCTACGTGCGATCGCGGGGTTATGGGATTCTGGTAAGGGTACAATTGTTCGTCCTGAACCTGACCAGATTCTATTTTTACCGCAGCGTCCTTACATGGTGCTGGGCACCCTCCGCGATCAACTGCTCTATCCCAACACTCACCTTGAGGTTGACGACGAACACTTGAAGCAAGTTCTGGAGCAGGTGAACTTAGCGGGTTTAGATGAACGGTTTGGTGGCTTTGATGCCGAACAGGATTGGGCAGATGTCCTCTCGTTGGGTGAACAACAACGGTTAACCTTCGCCCGGTTGCTGTTGAACAAACCCAAGTACGCCATTCTGGACGAAGCCACTAGCGCGTTAGATCTGGGCAATGAGGAACGGTTATATCAACATTTGCAGGCGAAAGGGACTACTTTTTTGAGTGTGGGGCATCGCTCTACGTTGGCAAATTACCATCAATTATTGCTGGAACTCTCCCAGGACAAAACCTGGCAGATCAAACAACCTCTGGCTCTTATCAAAGAACAACCAGAGATGTTGGAACTTCCATCGACCACCTGACATTTTAGAGCGAATATTTCAGGGCGATCGCGCTAGCCTTCCGCCTCTAGGTTCGCGATGCGATTGCGCCGCCGTTACGCTAACGCTTGGGGATGAACCACTACAATTTCATTGATGCTCCGGAAATCATCTGGGTTAAATGTCAGTAAATGCGTTACACCATGCGCCAAGATCACGGCAACCAATCGGGCATCATGTACGCGCTTACCCTGAAGTTGGTAGCTTGTCACCAGATTGAACCACTGGGAGAATACTTGTGGGGTTTCCTCAAGCTGCGGAAACTGATTTAAAATTTGCTCGATTTCAGTACGAGTTTATTCGACGCTCCATCCTAAGCCGAATGTCACTGAAATAGCGAGCCGATCCGCCCCCCAACCCCCAATTCTGGGGGAGCCAGAGTTCAAAGTCCCCCACAATTGGGGGATGCGAGGGGGCAAATTCCGCAGGAGCTCGCTTCAGTCAGTGCCATTCATCCTAAGCCATTTACTTTTGCTGGACGAGTTGCGACAACCCAGAACTCAATAATGTTTTGACTGGTGATGTATAGCTGGTCGCTTCTTGCAAGAAGTCGAGTAACAGAGGCATCCGCTAATGCTTGTAAGGGTGAATTAGGATCGCTACTTCTCAGCAAAACATTGATATCCAACAGATAAGTTGTCATCAATCGTAAATATTCTCCCGCCGCAAGGCTTCGTCTGGCAGATTAGAGCCATCCTTGTGGCTTTGTACCCACTGGTGGAACCTTTCAGCACGTTCTTCAGGCGTAGCGGTTGCCCAAAAGGGTTGCTCTGGGGGAACGGGGGACAGGATTAAGCGATATTGCTTGGCAACGCTGTCGCGATCGCTTTCCACCTCTACTACGAAGCGGGTATTGGGCTCAATTGCCTGTAAAATCTCGGCGGGTAGTTGTAAGCTGCCTGATTCACTCACTTCAATGATCAAAGACATTGCTATCCCCTCCAAGCCATCAATAAGGTGTCTGTTTAGAGCTATTTTACTGATTCTTGAATTGCTGGATTGCGGCTATCTATGGGGCATAGTTTCGTAGCAATTGAGCAGGAGCGATCGCCAATTCAATTACTTTGTCGTTCCTCGTGGGGCGCGTTCAGCATCGGTTCCAATCCACTGCTTAGAATTCACTACGGCATCAATTTTATTTTCCAACTCTGTTAGTCGGGTCGGTGCATTGGGTGAAGCGAGGTAATGGTTTACTGTTTTTTGTTTCTTACCCATCGTCAATGAGGTGATGGCAGAAGGAGCATCGGTGTGTCCACCTGTATAGCTGTCTTGAAGCTTGAAGTAGTTGAGCTTTTGAAAGTCTGCAATGAGCTTTCTAACGGCTGTTTGACTGATGGTTGTGGTTCGGGTGCCAGTCACTTTCACGAACCGCTGGCCCTCATAAACTACCTTACCATTGCCATAAACAGTGAGCTTATAAATAGGACAAAAGCCAAAACAGGCTGTTCGTTCGAGCGTCAGAGCCGCTTGTCGTGACACGGGTTGAGATTGATTGAGTGTCCTTTGATTCGGAGTAGTGGTTTCAGCAGCCAG
>NZ_DATNPA010000396.1:0-15514 GCF_036703385.1 Allocoleopsis sp.
GTTCGGTATTGCCAAAGATAGAACAGTTTCGCCTCAACCCCACCACGACAGTCAGGTGCAGAATCTTGAGATTCCAGAACAGGGATTAGTCACTCATCTCAAAGGGTTTGGCTTTGTCAAGTTGTTTAGGACAGTCTTCAAAAAAGAAGACGATAGACACTACATCTTATTTTTTTCCGAATCCCAGGAGTTAGAGCCAACAACCAGGCAGGACTTTCAACGCTTTCATGATAGCCATTGGGGTATTGAAAGCTATCATCGAGCTACCAAGCAGCTCTGTAGCCTTGAGCGCTTTAGGGTTAGAGATACCAAGGCAATCAAAACCCACATCTTTTGTGCACTCCGAGCTTTTACTCAGTTGGAATTTATGAGAGTCGAAAATCTAATTAGCAATTGGTACGAAGTCCAAAGAAATTTGTTCAAAGCAGTTATTCGTGAATATATTCTGGAAAACCGTACTAAGCCACTCACCGCTCACACACCTGATTTTCTTCCTGTCAATGCGTAACTCCTGTCGGATTCTTGTCCATGCTCTCCAGCAGGGCTACAAAACCACACTCTTGGACTTCCAGCAAGCTGAAGAAACCGTTCTCAACAATTTGCATAAATTGCTGCGTTGGTTCTGTGCCAGCCTAACTCGACAACTCAAGCTAGAACCAAAGCTTGACGACTATTGGGATGAAGATCTGGGCAGTAAGATGAGTTGCACCCTCTATATTCAGGAACATCTCCTGGAGTCTATCTCCAATCCGATTGTTCTGGCTTTAGAGGAGGTGAGCGTACTTTTTGAGAAAGCTCAGGTTGCTCAAGAATTTCTGACTCTGCTGCGATCATGGCACGAGAGAGCTAAAGTCGAGCCTATCTGGAAAAAGCTCCGATTAGTACTGGTGCAATCGACAGAAGTTTATGTTCCTTTAGATATTAATCAATCTCCTTTTAATGTTGGGTTAGGAATTGAGTTGGAATCGTTGACCCCACAACAGATAGACGGCTTAGCCCAGTGTCATGGACTGATGTTAAACGCCAAGCAACTGGCTCAGCTAATGCAGCTCGTAGCGGGTCATCCCTATCTGGTACGACTAACCTTATACCATTTGGCACGACAGGAGGTGACCTTAGAGGAACTGATAAAAACGGCGGCAACCGATACGGGAATTTATAGCGATCACTTGCATCGGCACCTCAGAAATCTGCAACAGAATCCAGAACTAACAGCTGCGTTTAACCGAGTATTAAGCACAAGAGAGCCAGTGGAGTTAGAGCAAGTCAAAGGCTTTAAGTTGCAGAGGATGGGGCTAGTCAACCTGCAAGGGAATCGGGTAACAATTAGCTGCGAGCTGTATCAGCAATATTTTAGCGATCGCATCACTAGCACGTTGGTTCACTAGCCAACATCATTCATAATTTATCAGGATTCAGTTAGTGTCGGCCAAGAGCGATCGCAAACTCCGTCCCTTGTCCCGGTATTGAACTGCACGTCAATTTCCCGCCATGTGCTTCTTCCACAATCTGACGCGAAATCAACAAGCCTAACCCCGTTCCTTGCCCTACCGGTTTCGTAGTGAATGAATGTTCAAATAACTGCTGTTTGACTTCTTTTGACATCCCAAAACCATTGTCCTTAATCCGAATCACAATGCTATTATTGTCCGCTGACACTTCTGTGCGAATCGTAATTCGATTGGGATTGGTTTGAATTTCCTCATAAGATCGATGTTGATTTAACTCATCTAAGGCATCAATAGCATTGGCAATAATATTCATAAACACTTGATTGAGTTGTCCGGGGTAGCACTTGACTAGCGGTAAATCCCCATACTCTTTAATAATTTCAATCGCCGGACGCTGATCATTCGCTTTTAGCCGATATTTCAAAATCGTCAGCGTACTATTAATCCCCTCGTGAATATTGAAAGCCACCTGACCTGATGTATCGGAACGAGAGAAGGTTTTTAAGCTTGTGCTAATGTGACGAATACGCTCTGCTCCTTCCTTCATGGAGACAAGGATATTAGGCAAGTCTTCCATGAGATAGGCTAATTCAATGGATTCAATTTCTTGCGCAATTTCATCCCCTGGTTGAGGGAATTTCTGCTGATACAGCTGCAAAAGATTGAGTATGCCCTGAACATATTCCTGGGCGTAACCTAGATTGCTCGTGATAAAGCCAACGGGATTATTAATTTCGTGAGCAACAGCCGCTACTAATTGACCCAACGTAGACATTTTTTCACTCTGAATCAGTTGCAGTTGAGCATGTTTGAGTTGTTGCACCGACTGTTCTAGCTGCTGAGCATAAACTTGAGATTGTTGATATAAATGGGCATTTTCCAGTGAGATAGCCGCTTGAGCGCACAGCAATCTTAAAATTTCTATTCGGTTACTATTAAAAGTACCCGCCATCAAATTATTTTCTAAATAAAGAATGCCAAGCCGCTTGCTTTGATGGATAATAGGAGTACACAAAAGCGATTTAGTTTGATGTTCAATGATGTAGGGGTCAGCTGCCAGGTTAGTTTGTCGATTGGCATCATCGAGTACTAAAGTCTCTCCAGTGTGTTGAACATAGTTGATTGCACTGAGCGGAATCTCTTGGCTAGACTCGACGGGAATGGAGGGGAACACTCTAACTTCAGTTGGGCTACTCAGCGCAATAACTTCTATGACTAAACGGCCTTCTTTGTGTAAAATGAAAACGCCTTTTTGAGCACCTGCATTCTCAATTACCACCTGCATCAACGTTGAAAGCAATTTATCAAGGACAATTTCTTGAGAAATGGCTTGAGAGGCTTTGAACACTGAAGATAAATCTAAAGCTTGGCAAGCCTCTGTCAGGCTACTAGAGGCAATTTCGGTCGTGAGGTGGGAAAGACTCCCGCTAACACTTCTACTCGTTTTTTCACGTTGTAAAATAGGAGCTATTAATTGTAGGTAGTGTTTTTCTAAGTCATCAACTTTTGCCTTGGCTCCCCAGTGAGCATAAGCGTAATAAGCATGAATCATGTAAGCTTGGGAAATTGTTTCTTTACCCCAAGCTAGGTAGAATTTGGCGGCGAGTTCGTGGGCGAGACTTTCTTCTTGAATGTACTCATGTTCTTTCGCCAGAGCAATGGCGCGATCATAGTAATCGATCGCCTCAACATTTTGACCTAAAATTCTGCACCGCTCGGCTTCAACGAGGTAAAACTTATGTAAGAAATTTTGGGGCGCATGATGCGCCCATCGCTTCATTTTTTCCTGATTGCAGTTGATTTTGACCCGATGTTGTTCCTGTTCTGAGGGTAAGGCATCTGGATAAACAGCTATGCGCACTAGAGAATCATAGAAGTAAAACAGGGGTACATTGAGCATCCCTGTCACTCCATCTAAATACTGTTCGGCTTGGATGGCATTTTCTAAAGCTTGCTGGACTTCTCCAAATAGATAGCAGATAATCAGTTTGTGAAAGTGAAAATAGTGGAGTCCGTTTCGATCATTGGCTTCCCGATGAAACGGTAGCATTTGCTCCTCGTTGTAAGCTGTACCGATTAAACGGCATGGATTTTTAGACCGACCCAGCAAGTTTAAAACCGCTTGATGAATGATTTGATTATAATTTAACGCCGCTTCTTGGCGGATTTGAACTAGAGCCTGACTAAAGATCGCTATCTCCTGTTCAAGCTCTGTGAGTTCTAGACCAATAAAATAAGAAAATTGAGATTTCTCCTTTGCTGAATAGCCACATTCTAATTCACCCGTTTCCAGCCCCCTAGAGTAACCTTCCTGTAAAAGGGGCAAGGCGTATTTGAGATGACTTTTGCTATGCAATATATGTGCTGCAACCGTATATAAGACTTTGGTTTTCAGGGCAGTGGCGTTTAAACGTTCTACTACATTTAACGCCAAGTTCCCAAATTTATAACCTATTTCAATCTCTAGAACAACCCCACTTAAGATGAGTCCGTACAAGGCATAAGCAAAGGCAGACAAAGGAGCATTGCCATAATAAATCGATAAATTAACCATTTCCAACACAATCAGTGGCAGCAGTGCTGGAGCTGTAATATAAGCCGGAGAAACTAAACCGGAGAGAATACGTAGTGCAGCTAGCTTATCTGGCTCTACCATTTCTGGTAGGTCGATTAAGTCCTCAATTTTTTTTCCAGTACAGAGTGAAGCTGTTTCTTCAAGTTTCTGCTGAATATCTAAGGGACTTGGCTGTTGCGGAAAACTGACCCCCAACAACCTGAGAACTTCTAACCCCATTTCAACGGCTTGTTTGGGTTTGACCTGTGCTGTACAGGCCGCCAGTTGGACTTCATAAACCTTCACCTTATCCAGCAGCGTTCTAGCGTTGTTGACTACCACATCCGCTAATTCCTGCATCTGCTGAAAATCAGTGTTCAGGTACGCACTCTCTGCCGCCGCTACATAAAGAGCGAGTGTCAGTTCATACTGAGTCTGCCAGCGATCGCACCTTAAAAATTCCCTCCCTACAGTAAAATATCCCACAGCTGCACTATAAGCCGTTGCGCTTAACGCTTTGCGACCGGCAAGCCAATTCAACTGCGCAAGTTCCTCTCGTTCGTGGCGTTCTTGGATTAATTCCGCCCCCATATTCAATTGGTTGACAATTTCAAATATTTTCTCTTCCCGCTGTTCTCGCGGAGTATTATTCAACAGCAATTGACCTATTTTTAGGTGAGTTGAATGTTTTTGATCGGGAGAAATCAAAAAATAAGCCGCTTGCTGCACCCGATCATGTAGAAATTTATAACTGGGTAATCGGTCATGGGTCATGGACAATTGGGGTGATTCTTGCCCATTCCCATCCAACTGAAAGAACTTATAAACTTCACTGCTCGGAATAACTAAACCTTCTTGCAGAGCTTTCCACAATTCAGTTGCCGTTTCTACCTGAGATTTTTCATTAATAATTGCCAGAGTGTTTAAATTAAAAGAGTTACCGATACAAGCGGCTAGTTTCAAAAGATTTTGGGTATTTAAAGGCAGCTTCTGCAACTGAGACGATATAAACTCTACTACATCATCACTGACAGATAGCGCTCTCACTTGAGCAATATCACACTGCCAATAGTTCTGACTAAAGTTAAAAGTAATTAAGCCATCTTCATATAGAGATTTTAAAAATTGGTTAGCAAAAAACGGGTTGCCTTTCGTTTTTTGGACTACCAACTCTGTTAGAGGCATCGCTCGTTTTCTAGAACACGATAAAGTATCAGCAACCAGACGATTTAGGGTAGGCTGATCGAGAGGTCTTAGAGTAATTTGATTAACTGTGGAATCAGCATCTTGCTTGGCTCCTTTAGCTTTACGAATCTCTGCTAAAGCTAGCATTAAGGGATGGGCAGGGCTTACTTCATTATCCCGATAAGCCCCAATTAAAAGTAGACAGGCCTTATCATTTTCACTCATCAATAGTTGTATCAGCTTTAATGAGGCTGAGTCTGCCCATTGCAAATCATCTAGGAAAATGACCAGCGGAGTTTTAGTCATCGCGTAGCGAGACGAAGTCCGGAGATGTTCTTGCGTGGTAAACACACCAATAAATTTTTGCAAGAGCAAATTGAAGCGATTTTGAGCGGCACTACCTGATAGTTCGGGGACGGGTGGCTGCTTACCAATAATCCGCTCAAGTTCGGGAATGACATCAATAATGACTTGAGCATTCTCTCCTAATTCTGATAAGATTTTGGCTTTCCATTGTTGTAGCTGAGCAGGGCTTTCTGCCAGTAATTGTTGGATTAGATTTTGGAAAGCTTGTACTAAAGCTGAGAAGGGAATATTACGCTTGAATTGGTCAAATTTACCAGTAATAAAATAACTGCGTTGCCGGACAATGGGTTTGTGAACTTCGTTGACGACAGCGGTTTTGCCAATGCCGGAGAAGCCTGCCACTAACATCATTTGGGTGCTGCCTTTAGCGACTCGGTCAAAGGCAGCCAGTAAAGTGGCGACTTCGGTTTCTCGACCGTAGAGTTTTTCCGGAATCACGAAGCGATCGCAAATATCCCGTTTTCCCAATTCAAACGGGTTAATCGTCCCATGAGTTTGCCATTGTTGCAAACAAATTTCTAAATCATGTCTAATTCCGTAGGCGCTTTGATAGCGGTTTTCTGCGGTTTTAGCCATTAATTTGAGGATGATATTATTCACCATCTTGGGAATGCCTGGATTCACTTCGTTGGGAGGAGTAACTATCTTGGCAATATGGCAGTGGATTAACTCCATTGGGTCAGGACTCCAGAAGGGCAACTGACCTGTCAGTAATTGGTAAAGGGTGACACCCAAGGAGTAAAAATCAGTGCGGTAGTCAATCCCTCGATTCATCCTACCCGTTTGTTCGGGCGACATATAGGCAAGAGTACCTTCAAGCCCGTTAGGATTTTGCAGAACTGGGTTTTCTCTGGGTAACAGGGAAGAGATACTGAAATCAATGAGTTTAACTTGTTTAGTTTCAGGATTAATTAGGATATTTTGGGGCTTAATATCTTTGTGAATCACACGGTTTTGATACAGCCCTTCTAGCGCTTGGGCAATCTGAATGGCAAGGTGTAGAAATTCGCCCAGTTCCAAGGTTTGCGCTGTGATATATTCTTGAAGAGACACGCCACCCATATCTTCCATAACCAGGGCAAACCCGTTGCGATAGTTTTCTAAGCTATAAAATTGGATAACTCCGGGTAAGTTGAGATTTTTAGTGATGGTGTACTGATGGCGGAAATGCAGTAGTTCAGTGAAGGCGGGATACTCACTCTTGAGGATTTTGATGACAACAGGCTGTTGGTTTGATATCCGTTGTCCACGATAAACTTGCGTGCGTGAGCCGTCGTAGATGAGGTTAATGATGAGGTAGCCGGGGAGTGTAATCATATTACTAGTCATAGCAAGTTTTCTTGCTGGGTTGGGTAATATACTATGCGCCTAAACCAGGCATGGCGTAATCTTTTCCGGTCTCAAATAGCCATTAACGTTTTCTACAAACGCCTAACTCCAACAGATATTACTGTGAGTTAGGCTAACATATTAGCAACAAGCCAAATCGAACTGGCAAACGCTGTGATTGCCAAGGAGATTGTGCGAACAGTGCCTCAGTTGTAAACAAGAATACACTTAACCCCAGGAATGATTCTGGTGTAATACGTTTTCCTCTTAATGTCCTACACATGACTCCCAAAAATTTTCAACCACAGATAGACACAGCTACACACAAATGAATAGCATACTATCTATAGCAATCTGATTCGAGTTGTGATTTATTTACGTAGAGGCGTAGAGCTTTACCGCAGGTTACCACAGGAAACGCAGCAAACACCACGGAAAAAGTGAAAATTAAAATCTTGAGCCGTAATCAACCGCTATGGCTTTAAGATTCATCAAGCTCGGTTACTGGAGTTACGTCTTTGCTAGTACCCTTGATGTGGCGTTCATACCATTTCATCAAAGGTGTGGCAGTAACTCCATGCAAAATGACGGAGATGATGACTGTAATATAGGTAATCCAAGCAATCTGCTCTCCCGTTTCTTTTTGTAAACCGTGACCGAAGGCATAGGTCAGATAATAGAGGGAACCGACGCCACGAATTCCAAACCAACCAAAGAGCAAAAGAGTAGGTGCTGGGATGCGACTGCCAAGCATACTGAGCCAAACTCCGGCGGGTCGAATTACAAATAGTAACAAGCCAGCGACCAAAAGTGCTTGACCTGAATATTTAATGATGGGGTCGAGTAGCAACAGCGACCCCAAAATCAAAATTGTTCCTACCTCTAGCAACTTTTCTACTCGCTCGGTGAATTCTAGTTGAGCAAGGCGCTTTTCTTGGTCGTGGGAATAATTCGCTTGAACGACTACTCCGGCAACAAAAACCGCAAGAAACCCATAGCCATTGACCAATTCTGTTAAGGAATATGTGAGCAAAATCGTACTGAGGGCAACAAAGTCTTCCATCACATGATCAGCTTGTCGGAGGCCTTGAACTTTTTGATCAATCCAGACGACAGCTCTGCCAACCACAATTCCCATCACAATACCAGATGCGATCGCCCAAATCAGATCGACGGCTACCCATTGTCTAAACCACTTTTCCCAGTTACTATCCTTGAGCCAATAAACCCCGAAATAAACAAAGGGGAACGCCAGAGCATCATTTAAACCCCCTTCGGAAGTCAGACCAAATCGCAATTCATCCTTATCTTTAACGTGGGCAAGCTGCACTTCTGAAGCTAAAACGGGGTCAGTTGGTGCCAGAATGGCTCCCAACAAAATCGCAGCCCCCCAGTCGAAACCAGTCAGCCAATGACAGGTCGCAGCAATGGCTAAAATCGAGATGGGCATCAAAAACCCAATCAGCCGTGCTGTTGTGTTCCAAGCCCACAGTTTGAGGGGGCGATTCATCTTGAGACCGCAACCAAAAACTGAGACAATCACAACAAATTCTGTCAGCCGTTCTAGAAATTCTGCATCAGGGCGCAGTTGAATTAACTGTATACCATAGGGTCCGAGGACGATACCAACGACCAGGTAAATCAGAGCATAGGACAGAGGTAAACGCGAAATCCAGCCAGAGCCTAAGGTGACTCCCAGCAATAGTAAGCCAATAACTAGCAGATCGAGAATGTAAATATTCACACGTTTGGCATTAGAGTCAGATGCCGCCGGACTAATTGCCCTTGCGTTGAAAAGTATGCTCTCGTGAGCTTATCGGCTCTGCTCATAACACAACATCAGCTTAGAGCTAGATTTTTTAACAATAATTTTGGATATATCGTGGCGAACTTTTGCCTAGCGCAGCGAGGTAGAAATAAATGACCAGCTTGCCAATCTACCTTAATCCTATAAACACTAAGTATTTAGTCTGCTCACGGGTCACTGTTCACTAGTCACTGTTCACTGTTTACTAGCCAGTTGTTTGGACGGTAGAACGAAGTGGCGGTAATACTTGAATAATGTATTTCTCTTCCTTAAAAACTGAGTTAGCGGCTGCTAGCTTTCAATCATTCTATGGAGATGTTTAATGTGGGTCCTTAATGTTATTTTAATTTTTGCTGCGATCGCTTTTATGGGTTGGCTGCTTTGGAGTTATGGGGGGGAACTGACTAGAGCCTTTGGTGTTTTCCTGACCGGAGGCCAATCAGTACTCTTTGCTCTAGGCGTTCTTCTGGTTGAAGCTCTCAAAGCCGCCCTGATTGCCGCTGTTGTTGGTGCCGCTTTTTATCTCATTTTTTACGTAGCTCGTGCCCCACAAGTTACAACTCAAGCAACAGCTATGAGCGTCGCTGCTTTAGTGTTTGCCTTGCTCATGGTGAAAGCTCTATGGGAAAACATCAATAACTTGCGCTGGAGTATCCGCAACGAAATCCGCAACCGCTATCGGAGGCGGTAGCCACAGATAAAGTATGAAGTATTCAACTTCGACTTCATCACCTGTCAGGAAACTCTAAGGGCGTATTACTCGCCCTTACACATATAAATTCTCGGTCACGAACCCGATTAATTGGAGGGAGCCTAAAACCCAAGAAAAGTGTTCAGTCTGAGTATTTTTGTCCTTCATATATTTTTTTAACTCTCTTCAGGCTTCTCAGTGGGGCTCCCCGGAGAAGAATTGAATAGGACATCTAACCGGGCGCGGGCGTCTTCAAGGGTCATGGAGCGCATTACCAGTAGTGGCTCGTTGATGGGATTACCGGTTTCATCCAAAAGTTCTGGGTGCGGCACGGTATTGTATCGAGAACGAGAAGGCATCAGTGGCGAATGCCCCCAATCGGTGGGTGATGGGCCCGCTTGTGAGTAACGGCGTTGGGAATCTCTACTCACTGTCAATAGGCTGCGCAGTAAATTTCCGATCGCTAGAAATGCTATTACTGTAAAGGCAACAAGATAAAGAAGGTGTAACATAGCCTCGTCCTCCAAACTAAATAGTTTTCCTGTAAAGCTCTTGACTAGATAGTGGATATGAAATGGTTTTTTATCAGTAGTTAGTTCAGCTTATCACTGGTCAGCTAGATTTTTGCTCAATCCTGGGGATCAAGGTTCGCTATCATCTGCAATATCCTTGGTGGGGGGTAGCGGGGAACTAGAGCGCCACTGCCTCGCCACTTGCCAACACTCGCTGACCAACCGATGCCAGGGAACAAGCGTAGCGGTTTCAATGCCCACTTGACCATCGGTCGCGTTGAATAGCATCACAGCTGTACTAACTTCTTGCTGGGCGTTTCTGACTCGTGTCAGTAGATCGGATTGTTGCTGGTCACTCAAGAAAGGAATATCTTCAGTTTCTAATAAAGAGCGCGATCGCGAAAACCAATATTGAAAATCTTCTAATAGAGGCTGTAATACAGACTTCAGTAATTCCTGTTCGGATGGCTGAGATTGATGCATAAATTTAAGAAGCTTTTTCATTTAAATCATATCTTAACAACCTTTACATTTCTTCACAACTCGGACACATTCTTTGAGACTCTCGTCAGCAGCCATTGGAAAAACAACGTCTGTATCATGGAGGCAGAGAGATGTAATCAATTTTTTAAAGACAGAAAATCTATTCATGGAACAGTCGCCCATGCCTAACATAGAAGCTCCAGAGCAGCCTGAAAGAATTCATCTGCCTCGCACCAGCGAATCCGAGTCCTTGAAGAAGATTCGTCACACAACCTCCCATGTGATGGCAATGGCGGTGCAGAAGCTCTTTCCCAAGGCACAGGTGACGATTGGCCCTTGGATTGAGAATGGCTTTTATTACGACTTCGACAACCCAGAGTCGTTTTCTGAGCAAGACCTGAAGGCTATCAAAAAAGAGATGATTAAAATCATCAACCGCAAGTTGCCCGTGATTCGGGAACAGGTCAGCCGAGACGAAGCCGAACGCCGGATTAAAGAAATTAATGAGCCTTACAAGCTAGAAATCCTGGAAGGACTCGAAGAACCCATTACGATTTATCACCTGGGTGAGCAGTGGTGGGATTTATGTGCGGGGCCTCATGTGGAAAATACCAGTGAGTTGAACCCGAAAGCGATTGACTTAGAAAGCGTTGCGGGGGCTTACTGGCGAGGTGATGCAACGAAAGCCCAATTGCAACGTATCTACGGTACGGCATGGGAGACACCGGAGCAGTTAACTGAATACAAGCGCCGCAAAGAAGAGGCACTCAAACGTGACCACCGCAAACTGGGTAAAGAACTAGGCTTATTTATCTTCTCCGATCAGGTTGGGCCTGGATTACCCCTGTGGACGCCCAAAGGAACTGTAGTACGCAGTATTCTAGAAGACTTCCTCAAGCAAGAACAGCTCAAACGGGGCTATCAGCAGGTGGTAACCCCCCATATTGGGAAAGTGGAACTGTTCAAAACCTCTGGGCATTGGCAGAAATATAAAGAAGACTTGTTCCCGATGATGGGAGAATCGGAGGATGAAGGCTTTGTTCTCAAAGCCATGAATTGCCCCTTCCATATCCAAATTTATCAGAGCGAGTTGCGTTCTTATCGAGAACTGCCGATGCGCCTTGCTGAATTCGGGACTGTCTACCGCTATGAGCAATCTGGAGAATTGGGAGGCTTAACACGAGTCAGAGGATTTACTCAGGATGATTCTCACCTGTTTGTAACGCCAGAACAGCTCGATGCGGAATTCTTGAGTGTGGTCGATTTAACCCTATCCGTGTTCAGAACGCTGCGGCTTTCTAACTTTAGAGCTCGCTTGAGTTTCCGCGACCCCAATTCGGATAAATACATCGGTTCAGATGAAGCCTGGGATAAGGCGGAAAATGCCATCCGCCGTGCTGTGGAAACGCTGGGGATGGAACACTTTGAAGGCATTGGAGAAGCGGCTTTCTACGGACCGAAGCTAGATTTTATCTTCCATGATGCCCTTGATCGCGAATGGCAACTGGGTACAGTTCAGGTCGATTACAACCTGCCAGAACGCTTTGATTTGGAATATGTTGCAGAAGATGGAACTCGGAAGCGTCCAGTGATGATTCACCGTGCGCCGTTTGGTTCTCTGGAACGATTGGTTGGGATTTTGATTGAGGAGTATGCTGGGGACTTCCCCTTCTGGTTAGCGCCAGTGCAAGCACGAATCGTGCAAGTGAGTGACGCTTACTTGCCTTATGCCAAAGAGGTTGCCGATAAGATGCGATCGCAAGGTATTCGTGCTGAAGTGGATGCTAGTGGCGATCGCTTACCCAAACAAATTCGCAACGCGGAGAAGCAAAAAATCCCGGTGATGGCAGTCGTAGGCGAGAAGGAAGTCGAGTCTGATACTCTCAGTATTCGCGTTCGGGGTGCAGGGGGGCAATCTAAAGATTTAGGTGGTCTTCCTGTGGCAGATGTGATTGAGAGAATGAAGGATGCGATCGCTAACCACAGCAACTTCTAAGTTGACAATCACACGATTTCTAATCGTGTGATTCTTTCGTCACGGGGATGGTTGCATCGGCTGGTATTTCACGATTGGAGCGATACTTCACCCATATATATCAATAGAGGTTTTCAATTTCTGGAGCTGCTCAACTGTACCAGACTCAGGTAAAGGAGTATAAACGACAAGCGTTAATTCTGGTGCCTCTATTACTTGAAACACAGAGTATTCAAACTCCAACCGTCCTACAAGCGGATGCTCGTATGCCTTGAATCCTTTGGGCTGTCCTTGAACTTCGTGTTGTGACCACCACTGCCGAAATTCAGGACTCACTCTTTGCATATCCTCTGCTAACTCAATGAGTTCAGCATCTCCCAGATAACGCCCACATATACTGCGAAACCGCGCCAATATCAACTGAGCATGTCCTTCCCAATCCACGAGCATCTGGCGGTAAGCAGCATTGGTGAAAAAATACCAGATTTTGTTGCGCTCTCTGGTCGTCATGCTGCTAAAGTCTCCAAACAAAGCACAAGCTGCTTGATTCCAAGCCAGAATATCGAAGCGATACCCTGTTACATAAGCTGGACAAAACTCCAAATGATCCAGCATGTGCTGAATTGCAGGGCTAACGGCACTCTTTCCATGCGGAATCTCTGGTGGTAGTTGCTGCAACGCTAACATGAACAAATGGGTTCGCTCATCAGACGTTAATCGTAGAGCTTGAGCAAGGCTTTCTAATACTTGGGTAGACACTCGAATGTCGCGCCCTTGTTCCAGAAATGTGTACCAGGTTGTGCTGACATTTGCCAACTGAGCCACTTCTTCGCGTCTTAATCCAGGAGTGCGGCGGCGTGTTCCGCTTGGTAAACCCACAGCCGCAGGGGTCAGACGATCGCGACGAGATTTGAGGAAGTCAGCGAGTTCTTTTAGGTGTGGCTGATTGCTCGTCATCGCTTGACTTCTAACCTGAACTTAGCACTACCAATACTAGTATAAGTTCAAACTGGTACTAGCTTGAGCGGCTTGATACGTTGAAATCAAGGTTTTGAATTCCTACTCAGACACTTGATCAGGAGAGCAACGATGCACGTTTTTCTAACAGGCGCAACAGGATATGTCGGATCACTGGTGGGTGAACAGTTGCAAGCAGGAGGACACACGGTTGTCGGTTTGGCTAGAACAGAGGCATCGGCTAACAAATTGAGGCAGCGTGGCATTGAACCCCTGCTGGGTGATTTACGAGACACTGAACTATTAGCTCAAGCAGCACGTTCAGCAGATGGCGTGATTCATACCGCCTTTATTCACGACTATAGTGATTTTGAAGGGGCGATCAAAGTTGAGGAAACAGTCATTGCAACCTTTGTCGAAGCCTTGGCTGAATCTGGAAAACCCTTTGTTGCAACCTCTGGAACGGGATTGTTAGGAGACACGGGCGATTGCATTATCGATGATAGTGAAATCATGGCATCCCAAAATGCGCTAGTCCCCAGAGCTGCTGCTGAGCAAACCATTCTTCAAGCGGCAAAGCAAAATATTCGTAGCGCTGCCATACGTCTACCCATCTTTGTCTATGGGCATGGAAGCAGTCAATTTATTCCCATTCTGATCAAGGACACACAGCAAGTGGGCATCGCACGTTATGTTGAACCGGGCGATTACAAATACTCAGCCATCCATGTAGATGATGTTGCAAGATTGTATGTGCTTGCTTTAGAAAAAGGACAAGCTGGAGCTGTGTATCATGCTGTTTCCGAGTCAGGAATTACCATGAAAGCGATCACCCAAGCAGTAGCTCATCTACTCGGTTGTGGGATGAAAGCAATGTCTAGGGAAGAAGCCATCCAGGAATGGGGATTGTTCTTGACCACGTTTTTCTCAATCAACAATCAGGTTTCATGCACAAAGGCTGAAGCGGATTTAGGTTGGCAACCTGAAATCAAAACCACAATGCTGGAGGATATTGAATTTGGTTCATATCGTACAGAAAGTAATCATACAATAATTGAATTAAACTCAATTTGTGATGAGCAAAAATAGTAATATTGCTCATTTAACTAAGCCACAAGCTCTAGCTGTATGTGCTAGGGCTATTGATTTGAGGTGTTCAAAAAAGATCAGACTCATGATATATATCCAAAGTTAGAGGGTGCGCTTTATCCTCAGTTTAAGCAGCAACGACCAAGGCTGGGGAAAGCGTGGTAAGGATTTTTGAGTTTAGTATTTTTCAGATGAATAGGAAGTTTCTAGCGCTCAGTTTTGCTGATGCGCTAGAAACTCCCTGTAGGCTGCGCAAACAGGCAACCGCTCCTCTGGTAGACAATGAGGAGAACGGAATATGTTGAGAGTCGTGCGTGCCAAACTGTATCCCTATAGCATTGCTGTCCTGGCTTTTGCGATCGCGCTGTTGCTGACGTGGCTCCTGGAACCACTCATGTCGCCAACTTTTTTCGCGCTGTTTTACCCAGCTGTGATGGTGAGTGCCTTTTACGGTGGCTTGAGAGCGGGGCTGTTATGTATAACATTGGCAGCTGTTGCGACTAAATACTTATTCCTGCCTCCGCTGTATTCACTGGCTTTTACCAGCCCGAATACCTTGTTTCGGTTTACTGTACTCATCCTAGTCGCGCTGATGATCGGCCTACTGAGTGCGGCACTGCGCACGGCCCAAGAGCGAACCCAAGTGAGTCTCCAACGGCTGCAAGCCAGTGAAGTTAAGTTTCGGCGCTTGGTTGAGTCCAACATCATTGGGGTAATCTCAGCCGATACAGGCGGTGCGATTACCGAAGCAAACGACGCTTTTTTGCAGATGATGGGTTATACCCGTGAAGACCTACTAGCAGGGCGGGTACGTTGGGACGACATGACGCCACCTGATTTACGCCATCTTGATGTGCCAGCCCTAGAAGAGCTGAGAACCAGAGGAGCGCATACTCCTTACGAAAAGGCATACATCAGCAAAGAGGGTCATCGGGTTCCGATTTTGGTCGGGTCTGCTCTATTAGAAGATGAGTCCAGAGAGAATGTAATCAGCTTCATCCTCAACCTGAGCGATCGCAAACGAGTTGAACAGCGTCAACGCATACAGTATGCGATCGCTCGCGTTCTGGCGGACGCCACTACCCTTGCCGAGGCCGTGCCAACTATCCTGAAAT
>NZ_DATNPA010000397.1:0-5485 GCF_036703385.1 Allocoleopsis sp.
GGTCTGACTGGGTAGAGGTTTTGTGGATAGTTGTCTGGTCAGTGGTGGGCGGTGTGTTGGTGGCGCGAATTCACAATCTCCTAATTCTGGGGTTGAGTGGTCTAGTCTGTCTGAGTATTTTGTTTGGTTTCACCCTAGCGCTGTTTATGCAGTCGGGATGGATTCCTGTTGTGGCACCCGCAATGGCATTAATGCTTACTGGCTTGACTGTAGAGGTTTACCAGCGGCAACTGTTCAAACGTCAAGAACAGATGGTCATGAGGCTGTTGGGACAGCAAACTTCACCGGAAATTGCCCAAGCTCTTTGGGATGAGCACGATCGCTTACTCGATTCTGGTTTTCTGCCCGGTCAACGAGTGATCGCGACGATACTACTCACTGACATCAAAGGCTTCAGTACCATCTCGGAACAAATGCCGCCGGAAGATGTGATGGCTTGGTTGAATGAATACTTGCCGAGCATGGTTCGGGAAGTGCAAAACTACCACGGGATTATCAACAAGTTTACTGGGGATGGTCTATTAGCTGTGTTTGGGGTACCTATAGCCGCAACTGACGAGATGGTTGTTGCAGAAGACGCACGGCGTGCTGTGGCCTGTGCTCTGGCGATGGGCGATCGCTTACAGGAACTCAACCAGAATTGGGGCTGTCGAGGCTTGCCTGTCGTTCAGATGCGTATTGGAATTTATACCGGCCCGGTCATGGTAGGAAGCTTAGGTGGCAAAGAGCGCTTGGAGTATGGGGTGATTGGGGACAGTGTAAATATTGCCGCTCGTTTGGAAAGTTGTAAGAAAGACTTTCAACCTAGCGACTGTCGCATCCTGATAGCCTACGAAACTCTGATTCATCTCCAGGATGAGTTTCGGGTGGAAGCTTGGGGCGCACTGCAATTGAAGGGGAAACAGCACAAAGTTGATGTTTACCGGGTGCTAGATCGTAAAGGTTGAAAATTACTGAATTCGTATTTACAGGTAATTTATGATGTTTTGGACAAAGTCTCGTAGAACCCTCATCGTGTTTTGCCTCGTCTTCCTTATGGGCTTGTTCCTGTCTACTCTGCCGATGCAAGTTGTCGCCCAATCCTCGAATCTACATGTTCAAGGGCGATCGCGGATAAGCCAATCGGCTACCTTGTTAGCGCTGGATCTCAAGGATGAACGACGACCGCTACCCGGAAGGAGAGAACCTGCGGCTGGACGGGGTTGTGGGGTTGATACACCCAACCCGCCACTTACTGCATTGAGTCCAGCAACAAACCTGGGATTTACGGTTGCGGCTTATCCAAAATTCTTTTTTTATATTCCTCAAATGTCTGCCCAAGCGCTAAAGTTTTCTCTGATCAAAGAAGATAAGGATAAAGTTTATGAGAAAACGTTTGCAGTTCCTAACACCCCTGGTATCTTCAATCTCAGCCTTCCTGCCGACAAAACGTTGCCCCCCCTAGAGGTGGGAAAAGGCTATCGCTGGTACTTTCAAATCATTTGCTCCCAGCAGGATAGTGGGGATATTTATGTCGATGGATGGGTTCAACGAGTCTCTGGCACTGGCAAGAATAATCTCTGGTACGACACCCTGGCAACTTTAGCCCAGAAACGCCGTTTGAATGCTGGGGATGTTGTGAGCGCGGTTAAATGGGCTAACTTGTTGAGGGCGGAGGGATTGGACAAAATTACTCAAGAGCCGTTAGTCGGAAGTCTCTCGGGCGGGGAGTTTTGAACAATACAAAAGGCTGGAGCTGTATGGGTAAGACAAGCTATGAATGAGCTGTGGCATGGGCGATCGGAGGAACGGAGTCAAGCTATGGCTTAAAATCCTAATCGCCTACGTGTGGATACTGATATCGCCTGTTCTCAATGCTGCCATGAAATCTCATCTCCTTGCGATCGCCTTGCTTCTCGCTCCTTTGTACCTGCAAACCCCAGTAACAGCACTCAATGCCGTCCACCTGGAGCAATTACAGCGAACTGGAAGCTGTGTGGGGTGCGACCTGAGTTCTGCACAATTGCCGGATGCCCTCCTGAGCAATACTGATTTAAGAGGTGCCAATCTCACAGGCGCTAATCTCCGAGGCGCTGACTTAAGGCGTGCTAATCTCGCGGGCGCTAACCTAAGCGGTGCCAGCCTGATTTATGCTAATCTCACGGAGGCCAACTTGACACAAGCCAATTTGATTGTTACAGCCTTAATTGGTGCTAATCTGACCCATGCTAACCTTGTTGGTGCTAGCGCTAGCATGGCCAAACTACCGGGTGCTAATCTTATGGGTGCTGATTTAAGGCAAGCTGATCTCCAGGCGGCTGATTTGAGCAGCGCGAACCTAAACGCCGCTGACTTAAGAGGGGCTGATTTGCGAAACGCTGACTGGGAAAATACGATCAGGAAAAATACCAAGCTGGGTAGTACAATTCTGCCTGATGGTAGTATCTATCGCTAGACAGATGCTGACTTCAGGAATGTAATAACAGTGGAGTAGCATACAGAAGAGATGATTGCCCACAACAGAGGTGAACTGTGACAAAACAAAACCAGCTCAGCTATTTCTCGCTTTCAATACGTTGGCTCTTGGGTTTGATTGCACTCACCAGTATTTTGTTCTACAGCCCTCGTGCGGAAGCAGCTGAATGGGTGGTGCTGAAATATCGTTTTTTGCGAGAGAGAGTATCGGTTACTGAACTCACAACGTTTGTTAAGACAGGGGAACTTTCTAGATCGCTGCGAGCTTATCTCAAGCTTGCCAAAAAAGAACCCGCCGAGTTGCGGCGCACTCTGACGCAAGAGGTTAAAGTGAACTCGACTTTCCTCTATCAAGCCCTTAAGACTCCAGTGGGAGACGGGATGCTTGATCAAGTCAGTCAGGTGGTTCATACCCCAACCAATCGAGCCAACCGGGAGTCTTTACGAGGAGCTTTGGTGAGTTCGGCTTTGCCTGATGGCAATATTACCTTAATTGAAACCTTGCAAAACTACCCAACGCCAGAAGTTCATGTCGAGGGCGAACGCCTTGTTGAGGTGATGCAGAACATTAGCAAGCTACTCGGAGGTCTGCCACTGCCCCGATCATGAGACAATACTCGCTAAATCGGCTTTGTTCTAATAAGCTAAAGTTTCTAAAGTTTCCCTCAGATACCGCCGCACCCGGTTATCTAGGCTATAATCCTGAGATTGATCGCTGACTCGATATTCCATCTGCCAGCGCTGGAATCCTGAACTGGTGGAAATCGCTTGTTTTAGGCTATCCCAGATTTGGCTGTCTTCAGGAAATTGACGGGATGCAGGAGTAGCTGAGCTTTCCATAAAATACCTTAAAAACTCTACACGGCTTAGTTAAACAGCGCTTTTTGGGAAAGAGCGCCATAAAACTTCAGGTTTTTGCTTTTCTTTCAGGATAACCTGGCTACTTGATTCAGATTGTGCCCTCGGCAACAACTTAATGAATTCAAAATTAAAAATTAAAATTGCGTAATCTAGAGCCAAATATAGCTTCACCAAATAAGACGCTAGGAGATTTGGCCTGTAAGCAACTCTGTCGAAAGATATAAAAAGAATATTTATAGCTTCTATAAATAAATGCCTAAGTAAAATAGCCTTTATTTTTTACTTAGATTTTGAATTGGAAATTGGAGCGCAGCCGTGGTTATTTGGGGTCAGAAGACAACTCTGAGGAGGCAGGCATTGTCGTAGCTGACTCTGTTGTAGCTATTGGCAAAATTTTATTGACTCGTAGACCGGGGATAGTAAAATCCTGCGATATTTTTTCGAGCGGGTAGGGAGCGGCGGCGGCAAACTCCGATTCGGTAGCCAGAAGAACTTGCGCCACACAAAGGGGGACTTGTAAAAACAAATGGCTCACGAGAAAGGCTAATCCTGCCCACAGCAGCCCAACAAGGTGCCAACGGGGTGCCAACGGAGCGATCGCCCTCGCCACGGGAGCCACTCGATAAATTTGCCACAACACCCACACCATGAAGACAGCAGCAACAATAGTGAATACTGGATTCGTCTTCGTTTTGAACAAGCTTAAGAGACGGCGCTGCTGCTCCGTCAGCTGTTCTGGCTTCATGGCTAAGACGAGAATACTAAAAATGTCGAAGGGACGGGTTAATTGCATCCACAGTATCGGCACAAACCCGATCACTGCCACCAAAAAGAACTCCAGCCAGACTGGCAAAATGGGGTCACCCACTGCCAGCCCTAGCCAAACGAGTTCTAAGGCAAGAGGTACTGCCGCCAAACCGGCAAGATGAATCCACAAAAAAGGTTCAGTCCAGAAAGAGCGCATAAGTTCGGTTTGGGTTGCAGGTGAGTCGGGGTTGAAGGTTAGTCAGTGAAAAGGTTGTAAGCCATAAGGAGTGAACCTTCAAACTTCCAACCTTCAACCTCTTAACCTTCAACTCCTTAAGTGGCTGACAGAGTCCGGCGTCGGCTCACCATCTTGAAGGTCTCAATGATGTCGCCTTCAGCCCAGTCATTGAACTTATCGAGGCCAACTCCACATTCGTAGCCCGCGTTCACTTCCTTGGCATCGTCCTTCATCCGCTTCAGGGAATCCAGGATACCTTCATGGACTACTTTGCCACCGCGACGGACTCGGATGTTGCAATTACGAACGGCTTTGCCCGTCAGGACATAGCAACCGGCAACCGCACCGCGCCCGACGGGGAAGACGGCTCGCACTTCGACTTGTCCCAGTGGCTCTTCGACCATTTCTGGCTCCAAGAGACCTTCCATCGCCGCTTGAATATCATCCAGGAGTTTGTAGATGATGTTGTATTCCCGGACATCAACCCCTTCTTGGTCAGCAGCGTGTCGAGCACCATGAGCCAGTGTGGTATTGAAGCCGATAATTACAGCTCCACTAGCCGCAGCTAAGTCAACATCTGTCTCGGTGACTTCGCCAGCTCCTCCCAGCAGAACGCGGATTTGCACTTCATTTTGTGGCAGTTGCTTGAGAGCACCGAGAATGGCTTCGACGGAGCCTTGAACGTCTGCTTTCAAAATTAAGTTGAGTTCTTTGAGTTCGCCTTCTTGAGCCTGAGCGGAAAGACTATTGAGGGTGACTCGGCGTGACGCCATCACCTGGTGCAGGCGAGATTGCCGCTGCTCATCAGCCCTGTCGTGTGCGGTCGAACGGGCTTCTTTTTCGCTGGCAAAGACTTCAAACTCGTCCCCAGCAGCGGGCACCTCGTTCAATCCTAGGACTTCTACGGCAAACGATGGCCCTGCGGCTTCGACGCGTGCCCCTCGGTCGTCAATCATCGCTCGCACCTTACAGAAGACCGAGCCAGCCACGAGGGTATCACCGACTCTTAGGGTGCCATTTTGCACCAATAGGGTAGCAACAGGCCCCCTGGTTTTATCCAGGTTAGCTTCGATGACTGTACCTCTGGCGGGTCGATCCGGATTGGCTTGGAGGTCTTCGACCTCTGCTACCAACAGAATCATCTCCAGCAACGTATCCAAGTTTTCTTTTTGGATAGCGCTTACA
>NZ_DATNPA010000398.1:0-23412 GCF_036703385.1 Allocoleopsis sp.
TACTTCCACAAAATCCAGGTACAAGCAGCTCCCAAGGGTACTGTAAACAGTACGCTGAACTCGTGGTACTCCATGAGTACATACTGGGCTAAGGGTGTGTTTTCTTTGAGCCAAGCGCGGGCACCACCAAAATCCATTCCAGCTCGGTATCGCATGTAAGCCCAGTTACCAGAAGCGATCGCCAAAAACGCGAGCAACGTTGACCAAAAAGTTAGGGTACGCATTTGGGGCAGGATATGACTGACGCCCCTGAGTAAAGGAAATGCTAAATGCCCTGCATAGACAGCCACGATTGTTGCCAGTAAAGCTCCACAGCCATGAATCGTACCCATCCATCGCTGCCAGGGACTGGGATGCAATAGGTTGAAGAACGGCAAAAAGAGAAACAACCCCGCAGATAGAATGCTGAGTCCATAGACACAGACTTGGGCGATATCTAGTTGCTTAGGGAAATCGCGTGAAACAGTCACTGGTGACTCTTGCACCCTTGGAATCCTCCTTGTGTAAAGTACTGTGAACAACAACGATTAACAAATTGATAAAATTTCGCATTAATCGTTGTAAATTTCTCGTAAGAAGTTATGGCACTTGACTCGTAAAAAATACGAATTTGTTAATCTTTTAGCGATTTATCGGCCTTAAAAAGCTAAAATCGACAAAGAATGGCTTAAGACTAGATGTTCTAGCCTTTATTACTCAAAAAAGAGCCTATTCTTCCGCTAAGCCACTACAGCACTGCCAAGCTGAAAATCGGCAGTCTTAGGTGACTACTGCAATTCATTTGCAAAAAAAGCATAGTAATTTACGAGTGTGTTGTCAATCTCTTGCAATCAGTTTTCAATATTGCTTTTATATCAGCCTCCCAGAAGGGAGCTGTGGAGAGAAGCATAGAGGGAGATGGCTAAGTCTCGGATGATCACTGGGCTGCGATCGCGCAAAGGCTGCCCCTTTGGGGCAATCGCCTTGAAGGGACAGTACACTATGAGCGATCGCATGTTAGCGTAGCGAAACGAAGTCTAACGCACAAGCCAAGCCCATCGTACTCTCTTCGTAGCGGCTGAAGCAGGAGTGAGAGCAGCGAATCATACGTCGCTTTTGTTGCCTTGACCGCTCATTTCCAGCCAACGTGGTGAGAATCAGGCTGACGGAGAATGCCACGGGAAGTTCATACCCTAGTCATGGCAATTTCATATCCAGCGTATAGATTTCCGAACAATTGCGTCTAAGAACTATAAATGAGAACAAAAAATCTGCTCAAAGCTCTGACTATCTGTGCCATCCTATCCTCACTGGCTGCCTGTTCCAACAACAAGAGTGCTGAATCCAGTTCCCCGAATAATTCACCAATCCAGGCTTCCCCAAGCGCCACCAGTTCCCCAAAAGCCCAGGAAACCGCTAAGGGAACAAAGATTAACGTTACGGCGAAGGAAATGGTGTTTCAACTCTCGTCAGCGACAGCTCCCGCTGGGCCTGTTGAATTTGTCGTGAAAAATGAAGGTAAAAAGCCACACGAGTTTGTAGTCCTGAAAAACGACCTTCCCAATAAAAAACTCCCACTCAAGGGAGGAAGTCTGGATGAAGACGCGAAAGGACTCAAGAACTTGGGTGAAATTAGCGAAAGTAAGCTCACAAGTGGAGCAACACAGACTCTCCAGCTCACTCTCACGCCAGGGCGCTACTTACTGGTGTGCAATTTACCCGGACACTTCCAGGCGGGTATGAAAACTGAGTTTACAGTTAAATAATCTGTTGCACATGAGGCTTGCAACTCAATCAGTAGTAGATTGATTCTGGGCTGGGCGGCAAGGCGGCAAGCCCGTCCAGACTATATAAATTAAATGTTTAGCCTCCCGGAATTTAGGTTGTCAGCGTTGAAGTTGATAAGGGAATCGCGAGTCCAGTCGTCCTTGGATTTCCTAACTCTGACTGTAATCGCTAAGTAAAACTGACTAAACCTTAAAAGTCCGCTAAACCATTGACTCATGCTCCAGCAACCCAATCATCCCGATCGCGAAGATGAAGTTCTGAGGCTCTATTATGAAGACCTTGCTTCAGAATATGATCGCTCCCGTTTCAACAATAGCTATGGTCGTTACATTCACAGCCAGGAGCGGGCAATTTTAAGCCGTTGGCTGGGTAGCTCCGAAACACAATCTGTACTCGATCTAGCCTGTGGAACGGGGAGATTTCTCTCTTTTGCGACAGCAGGACTTGATTTAAGCCCCAAGATGATTGAAGTTGCCAGAGCTAAATATCCGGATAAACAATTTATACAAGCCTCAGCTTCCAATATTCCCATTGAGTCGGGTCAGTATGATGCTGTTTTTTCCCTACATCTTTTCATGCACTTAAGCCAAGCTAAAATTCAGGCTATTGTGGATGAATGTTATCGAATACTCCGTCCCAATGGAATGTTAATCTTCGATATTCCCTCCGCTTTACGTCGGAAGCTTATTTCTTATAAGACGGAAGACTGGCATGGAGCCACTTCTTTTTCCCTGAAGGATATTCATCAGATCTGTACCGGAAAATGGCAGGTAAAAGAATTAGTTGGCGTTAATTTCCTCCCCATTCATCGGTTCCCTCACGTAACTCGTCCTCTTTTGCTGCCTGTAGATAAAGTTTTAAGTCACAGCTTTCTCAAATTAGTGTCCTCTTATTACTTCGTTAAACTCATCAAGCTCTGAGCTAGAATCCAATCTCCTATCCTCCGAATCTACCCTAAAGATTTATTTCCTAGAAAAGGGAATGAAGTTGGATTGAGATTGAAGGTCAATCATTGAGCCATTTCGTAAATATTGGGCATGAAAAAGCTAATTCCATCTGAATTAAAATTACACTTGAAATTGTTCCAAAGATATCATTTAGATTGGGTGAATAATCAACGAGATAAGTTTGTCAATTTTCATCCAATCAATGACGAAGAGAAAAAATTATTCCAACCGAAAATTAGTATCTTCCAAGCCATCAAGCAAACCCAGCATTCGGAAAATAAAAAACACAACTTAAACCTAGCGATCGCAAGGATTCAAGATGTAGCGATAAAGCCGGGTGAAATTTTCTCCTTTTGGCATCTCGTGGGAAAACCTGACCGAGCAAGAGGTTATCGAGAAGGGCGATCGCTAGTAGCTAATCAACTGAAAGCTGAAGTGGGTGGTGGATTATGTCAACTATCAGGACTGCTCTATTTATTAACCTTAAAAGCTGGGCTTACTACACTAGAAAGACATGCCCATTCTCATGATATTTATACAGAGTCAACCCGATTCGCACCTTTAGGCTCTGATGCGACTGTTGTTTATGGGTATAAAGATTTTAGATTCCAAAATAACTTATTGATTCCTGTCTGTTTCCGGTTTAGTATGCACGAAGAAGAAATCAGGGCAGCTTTATGTTCACCTCAACCTATTCCTGAATATAGAATTGAATTTAAGGTAGAAGAGTTTGACGGTGGAGCTAAAGTAGATACAGTTCGTTTCGTTCCAAAAAATCCTACGTTTGAAGTCATCAATACCACAACTTATGAAAAATTAACATGAAATTCTCATCCTGCTAGCTAAATCTTGTCTGCCAACTCCTGTAAAGACGAAAAACTCAACCCTCAAATCTTCTTCTCTCTCTGTGCCTATGTGATTAGTTAAAAATAGACTTACAAAACACCCGCAAAAGTTGAAATTAATTCATTAGCGCCATTGCAACAGGTGCATCTCTAAGTTGACAATAGGGACGACTATAACTCAAAGGTGACTCTAAAGCGTGCTGCTCCAAAAATTCTGGATTACTCATGACTTGCTCAGTTTTCCCATCGAATACAATTTCTCCCTGACTTAAAACAACCGTGCGATCGCACAGTTCCAAAGCCAAATCCAAATCGTGCGTTGCAATCAGTTGCGTTAACGGCAAACTGTGCAATAAATTAATTAACTGACGACGAGAACGGGGGTCTAATTGAGCAGAAGGCTCATCAAAAACTAACACCTGCGGCTTCATCGCTAAAACACCCGCGATCGCAATTCGTTTCTTCTCCCCCCCTGATAAATTATCTGTATTGCGTTGACCATAGTAATCCGGGTCAATACCAACCGCTGCCATCGCTTGGCAAACGCGATCAATTAGTTTTTCATCTCGCAAACCCTGATTCATCGAGCCAAACGCTACATCGTCCCAAACCGTAGGCATAAAGAGCTGATCATCGGGGTTTTGAAAGACTAACCCCACAAAATTCCGAATCTCTCGTAAATTCTCCTGCGTGACAGACCATTCTCCAACCGTCACCGTTCCTTCCTGGGGCAGAATGAGTCCATTTAAGTGGAGTTGTAAGGTAGACTTTCCCGAACCATTAGCTCCAATTAAGGCTACCCTTTCATTAGCTTTGATTGAAAGATTAATACCCCTTAAAGCATGAGTGCCATCCGGGTAAATATAGCTAAGGTTTTCAATTGCGATCGGATTATGATGCATGAGGCTTTTGAACGTAAGAATTGTGCTTTGGAGGTATAAAATGCTGTTTGGAGTGAGAGCTTCAGTGTGGTCTACAACCTGAACATAGCTCCTTATTTCGCTATTGCTACACGAGGGTATGCCGTCCCGTTAATAGCGGGAACCTTCTGCCGACATTAAAGGTAAACCGCTTGCCCCAACAGTATCCAAATACTAGTTATAGTCAAAGCCATGACATCCAGTCGTCCACCGGATGGTACTTTTTCGACAATCGGCACGCCTTGATAACCCCGTGCCTGCATCGCTTGATAAACTCGCTCTCCCCGTTCATAGGTGCGGATGAACAGAGAACCCATCATATTGCCAATGACTCGGCGCTGCCATCGATTGTTAGCACTCAAATTGCGAGACGCTGCCGCCCGCCGCATGGCGTTAAACTCTTCAAGTAAGACATTGATGTAGCGATACATAGATGCCAAAATCGCGACTAACAAGGGAGGAATTCGCAGCGCAATTAAGGCATTTAGCAATGCTGGAATGGAAGTGGTTAGGGTTAATACATTCAGCATCATCAGGGAGAGTAAGGCTTTGAGCGTAACACTCCCCAACACCGTTAACCCCACGCTTGTAATCTTCAGCACACCCCAAGACCAAAGTACCTCGCCGCCCTCTCTAAATAACGTGCCCAACAGCACAACTCCAACAAACGCAAACTCAACGGCGATGCGCTTGAGCAAAACGGGTAGAGTCACCCGACTCAGCAAAATAATACTTAGCACACCTAAGCCATAAATTGCCCAAGTCCACCACCGTCCATTGGGCGTGAGTGCGATCGTAAATACCATGAGCAGCGTACACAAAAGTCGGGTACGGGGGGCTAATAAGTGCCATAGCGTCGTTTGCTTGCTATTAATATCGAGATGAAACGCCCCTATGTGCAGCAACATTCACTTAAGTCCTAACTAATCGAGTGGTTGATCTGAAGGTTCTGAATCAGGGGATGCCTGCTCATCCTTAGATGATGAACCCGAACCTCGAACAACCAGTTTGCCGATTCCCCAAGCTAAGCCAAACGTTGCTAAGGTTCCAGCTAAACCTGCTAAAGGAGTCGCCACAGCTTCGGGTACGCCTTTAAGGGCATACTCATCAAAAATATGAGCAAAAGGCAACTTCCTGGCTGGTGCATCTTCCGCTGCCTTGTGGTCAAACTTTAAATCTTGGGAAACGCGGTCTAAGCCATCGGGGTTTTTGCTAGCAAAGGGAGAGAGGAAAACTGCAATCAGCAGGGCTACACCTAAGCCAGCAATGAAAAAAGCACGGTTGCGCGAGGGCGAAAGGTTCTCACTCATATCCGTTTAATCCCTATCTAATTTATACAAAGTCTTTAACGCTGCACGAGCGATTGCCTACGGCACCAGCTTCGCTGAACGCGAATCCGATGCTCTCCGCTTACGGGGCGGATTGTAGAGCATATCAGGTCGAGTCCGCCAAATAAAACTCACCGTTACCAACGTAATCAGCGCTTCTCCAATCCCAATCAGCAAGTGCCAGAAGGCCATTGCCGACATCGCCACTGCAAAGGGTACGGTTCCGGATAGGGCAATTTGCACGGCACATAAAATTGAAGCGATAAAAACACTTGTCCAAGCCGCAACGGCTGTACCAACCGCCATTCCCTTCCAGGTATCACGACCCAAACCCTGACGAATCGTGCGATAGAGATAGTATCCGCAAAATGTGCCAATCAGTCCCATGTTGGTGATGTTGGCTCCTAGCACCGTGAGGCCACCATCTTGGAACACAACCGCTTGCACAATAAATACGACCGCCATCACCAGTGAACCCGCCCAAGGGCCTAACAAGACTCCCGCTAACGTTCCACCCAAGAGGTGACCGGAGGTGCCGCCGGGAATGGGGAAATTAATCATTTGTGCAGCAAAGATAAAGGCAGCGCATACCCCCATCAAGGGTACAGCTCGTTCTTGGTATTCTGCCTGTGCTCGATTTAGAGAGAGTGCAATCAGAGCGATCGCAATCACCCAAGTAACTAAACTAATGGGTAAGTTCAAGAAGCCATCTGGAATGTGCATGGCTAACTGCGGCTGTATCATCCAATGCAGCAATCCGTTGGATGAGAGGCTGTGCAGCGCAACTATAACCATGATAAAAAACTGTCCTTGGCAGCCAGATTCTTCAGTAAACGTAACCCTCTAATAGAACCTGTCCTGCCTCTAAAATGCAATCCCGTAGGGGGGGATTTTGAGCAAAATCTAGATAATTTCTTTAGAATTGACGATTTTATTCCATTATGCCTTGAGAGAGAGGTTTTATTCCATAAATCTTTGTAATACGCTCAATCAGTCACTCAAGTACCATGCTGGAGCTAAGCGATCGCAGGCTAGCGCACTAGTAGTTCGCCACATATTAAAACTTACGCAACTGGCTATCCTATCCGCGAAATGTAGGGGCAAGGATGCAAGAGCCCCAATGAAGATGGTGTATTCAGCCAGAAAACAACTAAGTCTGTTTTGAAACAGGGGGAAGAGTCTTTGATTGTTTGTTGTGGGCGTCAGCTCATGGGGGTCTTGCATTTAACGCGCGATCGCTCTTTTCAGGCAAACTCAGGGCTATAAGAGCTGGAGTTGCAATACTCTTGAGCCGAGAGGAGCTGCCAATTCCCATTACCAACTAGCTGTAAGACATTCTCGTGATATTGCACCAAGGTGGGGCGGTGACCAACACTAATAAAAGTAGTTCCTGTTTCTTTGAGTAACTGATAGAGACGTTTCTCGTTACCCACATCCAACGCACTGGTGGCTTCATCCAAAATGGCATAGCGGGGTTTAGTGAGCAGCAACCTGGCAAAGGCTAATCGTTGTTGTTCTCCTAGAGATAAAACATCAGCCCATTCCAACTCCACATCAAACCCACCCACTCGTTCGGATAAATGGGCAAGATTGACCTGTTCGAGTGCCTCTTGCAGTTGTTTGTCGGTTACTTCACTGCTGGTAGTGGGATACAACAACTGGCTGCGTAGATTCCCTAAAATCATGTAGGGACGTTGGGGCAAAAACAGCATTTCCTCTGATTTGGGGCGGATAATGCAACCCGTACCCGCATTCCACAATCCTGCGATCGCTCGCATTAACGAACTCTTCCCCGCGCCCGAAGGCCCCACTACCAGGACTCCTTCAGTGTGCGGCACCTTACAGGATAAATCTTTGACTAGGGTTCGTTCATAGTGAGGCGTCTCCAAGGTAACGTGCTGGAGGGCTAGATAGTCATCTTCCAGAATATTAATCGTGGGTACTCCTAGCTGGGGTGCTGCCTTTTGCTTGGAGAGTACCGCGTCAAACGTCCCCAAACGATTAATCTCAGCCGTAAAATTACTCAGCAGCTCAAAGCTATCCACAATAAACCCAAGAGCAGCCAAAATTGAAACGAAAGCCCCAGCAGCTTGAGTTATCTGCCCGAAGTCTATTTGACCTGAGAAGTAGCGAGGAGCCAGAAATATTATAGGTAAATTGGTAAATATCATCTCGGTTCCTTTTGTAAAAAACATCAGGTTCCGTTGCAAGTCAATAGTACTTTTAAAGTTATCAAGCACCTCACTAAATCGTTTTATAACTGTGGCGTTCTCACGGCTTTCTCCTCGATAAAAGGCAATTGACTCACTATTGTCTCGGATATGGACTAAGCTATAGCGAAAGTTAGCTTCTCGTTGCAACTGCCTGAACTTCAGTTTACTCAGTCTCTTACCTATTAATAGAGTAATTGCCGTTCTCAGAAACGCCAAAATAATTACAACTATAGCTAGAGTCTTATCAATCGAGAACAGAATTCCGCTAAAAGAAAGTATTGTGACGCTGTGGGTCAGCAGGAGTCCCGAAAGATCGATATTTTGCCTGATAAAAGTATTCAGGTCTTCAGCTATACGCTGATCTGGGTTATCAATCTTGTCATTTAACTTAATTTTGTAAAATGCCTGATTGCTGAAATATTTATTCAAAAAATGATTCGTCAACCACCTGCGCCAGTGAAGTTGTAACAAATTTTGGCTATATAAGAAAAAGGTCATGGCTGGTGTAAACAAGGCAAAGGAAGCCAATAACATCAGCGCATTATTATAAAAATTTGATGTTTGCTTTTCCGTGACGGCAGTCATCAAATCTCGCAGAATAAAGCTTTGAACTACATTGAAGACATTGAAGCTCAGCATCAGCACCATGACCAGTGCAAACAGACACCTTGCGCCCCATTTCTCTTCTGAAAAAAAGTAGGGTTTTACGAGCAGCACAAACTGTCTTGAATACGACTTAAATCGATTCATTTTGTCCTATTGGAATCTAGGGTGGGTAAAACTTGCTTTAGATGATTTCAGGGGTTGGTTTTTCTAACCCATCTGGCTTTCTCAGGGCTCTTTTTGGTGCTTGTGATCGCTCCCCGAACTACCATGCATCAGCCTGATTCCCCCGTCAGTTTTTCTCATTAACTAAACGCTAATGAGAATTATCTTGTGGAAGAATCATAGCCCTGAAGATGGTTTCAGGATTTAGTCGGAAAAGTCAGACGGCCATCTTTTGCAAAACCTATCTAAAGATAGATGACAAATTGAATACAGTTCATACAGCTTAGCCAGCCTACTATTGCAGCGTCAAGTAATATAAAGGAGATAAGTATAGATAAACACAAAAATGTGAAGACGCAATGAAGAAGTCGGCGTTTCAACGCAGTGAAGCATTCTCAGGATTTAGGGGGCGTCCAAAACCTCACAACGGCCTTTAATCTCATCACAAATAGATTGAGCAGCAGGGTAATCATTAACACCTTACGAACTTCAGAGCGGTTGTCTTGCACCACAGATCCCACCCCATTGAATTAATATCCCTAGCATTTAATTTAATCTTTAAAATGCCTGAAACATCCTTCTGTTGAGGGATGAGACTTCTCTTGTATTCTCAAAATTGGGGGACTTGTTGAGAGTATTTTTAATAATGATGTACCGATAAGTCCGATTGTCTGGTAAATTTTTCCAGGAACTCATTTACAACTTCTTGCATTAAACTTCTACTATTAAGATTTATCGCTTATGAATCCCACGTCGCTAAAACTCAATCTTGTTGAAGGTTCTGTTTCGTTTGCATTCACGGCTGATGCAGCACAAGATTTACAGCAAGCGATCGCTCAATTGATGCAAAGCCTGAAAGCCGCTACCCAGTCAGTAGGAGGCGGCGGCAAACCCACTCCCCAAAAACCAATGGAGTACCGATATTCCGGGGATGTCTTTCTGGAAATTTTCTGCAATCCCAACATCTGGCCGAGTCCTTTTGCGGCAAAAGTGCTAATCACACTCCGAGATGATCGCATCCGCCTGACTACAGAAGCTGAGTTGACTCGCGTGATTGAGGATGTAAACCAGTACTTAGAGCAAGTCGGCTGACGACTCTAGCTGGAACATAGGTTGAAGGTGACTCGGCAATGCCCACCTTACGATAAGAGTTCAGGGATACTAATCACCTTCTCCTCTTAGCCATTCATCAAAAACGATAGATTATAAACGAAGTGATTCGATCAACCGGACTGGATACTTAGATGAACTCCAACAATCTCCTAGATTTACTACAAACTGGATTTCGTGTCTCGTTGGGGGCAACAACATCCCTTGTCGAAACGCTTGGCGACTCTCAAAAGCGTGAAGAAAGTTTGTCTCAGCTGAGGTTAGAGTTAAGTCAACGGGTAACTGAGTGGGCTCAGAAAGGAGCAATAACTGAGCAAGAAGCCCGGAGCTTTATTGAGCAGATATGGAGGCAGCAAAGTGATCCAGGGCGTTCGTCAGCCACAGAAACATCGAACGAGATGTTTACTGCACCACCGACAACCGCCGCCTCACCCAATGCGCAGTTGGAAATAGAAGAACTAACGGCGCAGATTGCTGCTATCCGAACTGAGTTAGAGAAGTTGCGTAACTCTGGCTCAGATAGTTAGACTTGCGCTCAGTTGGTCAGTATTTAGCTAAAACCACAAAAACACAGCGCCAAACCCTACAGGTTATGGCGCTACATGCATTATGGTAGTTATAAGCAAGTTCAATACCCCCACGTACTCAATAGCTCCCACATTCGGGGGATTAAAACTGGCTAAGAGTATCGCCTTAGGCTTGAGTTAAACATGAACTCTCCGTTGAGGTAGATACTGGGAAAAGGCCAGAAGAATTAACAAACAGAAGGAGAAAAACAACAAGGGCGTCAACCCTAGCTTTTTACCGAGGAGTCGAATAGGGAACACTTGTCTAGATTGGGGCTAGATTGGGGCAGTCCTAAAAGTCTTTCTGATTATGCTTAGCTACTAAAAGATTTGCCAAGGACTAGGCCGCTATTCCTTGTTATAAGTTTGCCTTCTCCTTCTTATAAAAAAAATTAATCATTGTCCCATTCTTCAGAACCGATCAAATCGCCAATGCGGTCTCTGAGCAAAAAGTCGCAGCGCTCTAGCTCACACTCTACACAAACCCACTCCCGTGCGGGAATGTACTGGCAAAGGACGTAGATAGGCTGCTGGCGGCTAATGATTCCTTTTTCCACTAGATGACGGGCTTCGTCTTGGATGACATTGATCGAGTACTGGATAGTTGGTGTAGAAGGCACGGTGTTGATACTCATGGGTAATAGGCAGGGAAATAACAAAGCTACGATTAAATATAATCGAATATTCGCTAGCGTGAAAATAAATTTCGTTCCGTATAGAAAGTTACGAATAAATTCTCTTTTTGAATAAGAATCGCAAAAGATTAAGAACAAGTAAAGAAAGGACGACCTCTCTCAGGGATGAAATTTAGGCTCCATAAGCTTTATAGCCAACTAGCCTACCGTACCTACCATCTGAGAGCGTACAAAATAATTTTAAAATCTTAACAAGACTTAAATAAACTGGGTACAGTATTAATCTGGGGAGTGATTACGGAACAATACTTCAAGAGCGATCGCTTGAGCCTGGGGCATCTGCCCATATGAAAACACATAGGGTGTAGTCGGTGGCAGGTCAGGCAAAAGCTGCTCTAAGGCATAAGGGCTGCCATAGATTATGAGAGCTTGTAAATTATTGTTTCTTAGGAGTGTCTTAAACCATTGTTCTGCGGCTGGTAATAGTCCAGTACTACCCCGAAACGGATTACCCCGAAGGAATAATTGTACCAAAGTCGCTCGGCTAGCAATGGGATGATCGACCTCTTTGAGTAGCTTCGGGGTATGACAGTCAACGAGTTGAAGCTCGTAGCCCAATTTTTGAGGAATTGTGACTGCTGGGGCATTCCCACCTAAAAAGTCACAAGTTAATAGATCATCCACAACAATCAGGTTACATAGCTGGCGAGTGTGTTTGTCGGTGGGGTCTAGTGACAGAGGTAGGGAACCACCCACTAGCTGAGAATCTTGCAGAATTCTCGCCGCTGTATGGAGGGTAGTGGAGGGAATTTTTGCCCAATCTTGGAGTTGTTGCGACCTAAGGGCGAGTTCTCCAGCACTCCCTCCCAACAAAATCACGCCCCCAAGGCCCAACTCTTGCAACCAATATTGCAACTGCCGCGCTGGAGGTTCCCAAGCTGGTACTGAATTTGGTGATCGAACAGGTAGCCAGACGCCTGCACCACGATCATCTGTGCGACCTGTTCTTCAAGAGAGAGGTCTTTGAAGTCCGGTAGTGGTTTCAGTGCAGGCTTCAATCTTCTGCCTCAGGGATATCGTCTTCCAGATCCTTGCTCTGACGCTCTTCGCTAAGCTGATTGAGGAGTGACAACATCTGATCGCCTCGTTCTAACCCTCGATCTTCTATAAAGATGACTTCTGGTGTTCGGCGTAGGCGAATCCGTTGACCCAATGCGCGGCGGACATAACCTGTGGCTGACTTTAACCCAGCCATTGTCTGAGCCCTTGCTTCATCGGTGCCATAGATAGACACATAAATTTTGGCGTGCTGGAGGTCGCCAGAAACGTCCACATAGGTAACGCTAACCATACCAGCCCCCACTCGGTCATCTTTGATTTCGTGGAGTACCATTTGGCTGACTTCCTGTTGAATCAGCGAGGCAACGCGAGAAACACGGCGACTTGTAGGCATAACGCCCCCTTTGTTACAGTACAGACAGTCGCTTCCAACCAGCTATAGAAGTTGATCCGACCAATTTTTACAGGTATTCAATTCGTGTAACGTCCGCCCAAAGGGAGATTAGGGGGTTAGCGCTTTCCTCTAGCTTTTGAGTAATGTAGACTGCCTTAATTTAAACCGGGTTCAACCCTAGCATAGCGCGGAGGGTGAAGGCAATGAAACAGAAGCCTCCGATCAGAAGACCGATCAAGGCGATCGCTGTGAGAGGTCGTGAAAATAAAGGCTTCAGTCGCTCAAACAAAAAGAAGAAGATCCCTAAGGTGATGGTGACAAAGTAGCGGGCGTAACGAGAAACGTTTACGAAAAAATCCTTCATTTTCTTGAAAAAGTTTACTATCTTATTTTTTAGTGGTACCACCTGTTGGCGTGATCGACAAGCCAACAGGTTACTGGAGTGGTTTGCAGTCACAGCCGCCATTGTAGCGGTAGTCTTCCTGCATACAGAGTCGATCTACCGAAGTCAGTATTACCTAAAAGCCATATTACTGTCTATTATCTTTTTGCTTGAAACTTGCATCAATCATGGAATGCAAAAACTTAAGCCAATCAGCCCTTGAACCAAGACTAAATTTTAACGCCCTAAAAAAAGGAGAGTTTTATAATTCAAAACCTCCACTTTATTTAATTAGATTTGCTTTTCTTACAAAGCCATAAATCGTAATAAGTAGATTCTTCTCTCCGGTCATAATTTGACAAGAAAGTATTTTTAAACTCTTGATTAAATACTTGACGATGATTAAAGTAATTATCGAGCTGGAAGGGGGAACCACCTTTAGGAATTAACCATAACTTGATTTGGCATGATTTTAGGGCTTTCAAGGTCTCATTCGGAATTTTCTTCCCTAAGTATTCTGCATCCATCACAGAAACCGCATCAATTAAGTAAGGATTTCCCTCGTAGACTAAAAGGGGTCGATAATAAGTTAAATCATAATCTCCTCCATAACCCATTCCAATAGTAAAACCAGGATACATTTTGATTATTTCCTGAATTTCCTGGGCAGGCTCATTATTGTATTTATTCGCTAGATGAATGAGGTGGATTTCGTTTAATACTCCCCTCAATGCAGTCACTGTCAATAACGCCAAGACCAAGCTGATATAGGCGCAATAATAATACTTGTTTATTTTTCGAGCTCTCGTAGCTTGGTTGAGATTGATGATTAATTTCAATACTAACGCAAAACTATAATAAACTAAAGGTAAAAATGGAATTAAATGGTTCATTCCTGCACCTGCTTTTGAACCTATAAATGCTACAATAACAAGACTTGTTAAAAGAGAAAGTAAAAATATATTATGTTTTTTTATAAAAATATAAAAATCATTTTTATGATAATTTGCCAAATAAACTAATATCAATACTACAGGAGCAAACAAGTATATAGACCAGACTATATTTCCCTTGAATAGAGTAAATGAAATGCCCTGCTTGCCAAACTCACTGAGCCAGAGGATATAGTTTTTGAGAGATACTTGTTGCAGAGAAATAAACGGAGCCATAGCCAGAATTGAAGACCCCAGGACTGAGACTAATGTGGCGTAAATTCCATGCCGAAAATATAACAAAATATAAATAGGTAAAAAATAAAGAACGCCGTGTATTTTTAAATTGATACTAATACCTACTGACAAAGTAATTAATAAAATAGCTATCGGAGAATTCGTTCTAACCACTGCAAACAAAGCTAGGGCTACAAACATCAGAAGGAAAGAATCACTTCTATTCCAGAAAGTGGCTGCTGCAAAATAAACATAAATTGCAATAAAATTTAAACTTATATAAGCTAAGCAAAAAGTTGATATTTTAGAACCAACCAAGTTTTTTAAAGTATAAAATATTAGCAGAAGACTCAGACCACCTGCCAAAATACCACCAATTTTTGCCGAAAATATACTTGGATTAAATAAATTCAAAAAAAATCCGTTAATAATATATAGCGTTGGGCCATAAGGTATAGTGTATCGCTCAGCCGATTGTAATTCATGATATATAGGCTTGCCTATTTGAAACAGCCAAGAAACAGTTGCTATATTAGCCTCGGCATGATCGAAGAAATTGCTATGTGTAGCGTATATGATTAACACAAATATGTAATTTATAATTATTCCATAAGAAGCAATTAGACTAATTTTTAAATTAGGGATAGGCAATCTTCTTGGAAGCAAGTTATAGGTTGAAATTGAGATTAATAAATAAATAAAGGCTATTGATAAGTAGACATACAAAATTGAAGAATATAGTAGTTCATGCGATAAATTCGTTAATAATTCCATGCTATTCAATAGATTTAAGATGTTTATTGGATGTATAAGCAGCTGCTATTAAACTTAGATTGTAAAATAATTTATTCTTATTTTATAGATGGTTATTAGCCCAAATTATAAAATGGGTTAAGTTATGCACGGCAATTAAATTTGGATTACAATCTACTTGTTTTGTTAGCCAATTAATGGCTCCCTTTTTCATCCCTTCCCCATCAATTAATACAACAGTAGGAGAGGGATAGCAGGTTTGTATATTTAGATTGAGATAGGGGAGCTTTTCATCCACTGAACCACCAGCTTGTTGCCATTTGCACTCAATAATCATACCGCTGGGAATGGCTACAGAATTAAAAATGTAAAAATCTACGTAAATAGCTGTTCCATAAATCCCAGAACCGATATAAACCTGTTTGGCATATCGTTTGGGTAGCTCATTTGAGTAGAAAAGCCAATCTCGTCGCCGTTTTTTAGGCAAATCTCGACAGATGTCGATATACCCATGTACTTGTAAAATTGTTTCAACAGTTTTTTCTAAAACATTCCCAGAAACGACGGCTCTACCACCCGGATTCATGGTTCTTTCTGAGTAAGAGGGCGAGAATCTAGAAAAAGATTACCTCTATCAGGACTCTTTTTCTAGTTTTTAGTCTTCAAAACTTACGGTTCGCTCATTTTTTATGAGGTTAGAGAAACAATAAGTTGTCATCAGTAGAGGACTTAAGTGCGCACTCTACCCTGTTGGGTTATTCTACCGAAGCCAGTCATCTCTCCTGGGAGCCGTCCAATCTTGTAGATGTTTTAGTGGAGCGTCAAAGTAGATTTGAGGGGTAAATGTTAAGATACTTTTCCCTTGTCCTCCTTGCCTCCTGCTGAGTCGTTAATAGTACGTAAATACTATACTGATAGCGTATCGACTTCGTTATATAGGCTATAGGATGAAAATATGTGCGGAAGATTTAGTCAGAGCCAGCCAGCAGATGCGATCGCTCAGGCATTTCAGGTGGCGGTTCCTTCCCTAACACCTCGCTACAATATTGCGCCTACTCAGTCGGTTGCTACGGTTTTGCAAACTCCGGAACACAATGACAGGCAGTTTAAGCTGTTATATTGGGGTCTGATCCCGAGTTGGGCGAAAGACCCAAAAATGGGGGCAAGGCTAATCAATGCCAGAGCAGAAACAGTGGCTGAGAAACCAGCATTTCGGAGTGCATTCCGACAGCGGCGCTGCCTGGTACTAGCAGATGGTTTTTATGAGTGGCAGAAACAGGAGAGCAAAAAACAAAAGCAGCCGTATTATTTCCGTCTCAAGGATGCGCGTCCGTTTGCTTTTGCTGGTTTGTGGGAACGTTGGCAAGATGGCGATAATGAGACAATTGAGTCTTGCACTCTTCTGACGACAGAAGCGAATGAGTTGATGTGCCCTATCCACGACCGAATGCCGGTGATTCTTGACCCAATGCACTATGATTTGTGGCTTAACCCAGAGGTGAAAAAGCGGGAGTTCTTGGAGCCTTTGTTGCATCCCTACCCAACAGGAGAAATGGCGGCTTACCCGGTTAGTCAAACAGTGAACAAGCCCACTAATGATCGTGCGGAGTGTATCGAGAGCATTAAAATCCCATTAGGACAATAGAGGGAGAGGGCGTGCCAATGACTAAACTCCCTACGTCTATACTTCCTTGAACAATGGAGCGGGAGAGCGGTAGAGAGAGTAAGCTGTATGCATCTAACTGGAGCTTAATTAATAACGTCTTTTGTTTTTGTAGCGAGACATTCTCTTAAGCTGCTTTTGTCTGGCAATTGCTTTGCGCTTGCGTTTTTGAATAGGCGTTTCAAAGTGACGATGCTTCTTCATATCCGGAAAAATTTCCGCTTTGGAAACTTCTCGCTTAAATCGACGTAAGGTTGTCTCAATCCCTTCGTGTTCGCCTCTGATCACTTGGGCCATCCTGTTTCCTCCTCTGATTGAGTTAATGATTAGCAAGAGTCGTGCGTGAGCAATCAAGCAAAGCAGTCGTCAGCAAAAAAGGGCAGACAGAGAGTCTGCCCTTCAGACTTTAGAGTTCCATTTTTACTCTCAACCCTTAGTAGCGTCGAGAAGATTTGAAGTTGTTTGACCGACTACCACCACCGAAGGGTTTGTTCTCTTCACGAGGCTTAGCTTTATTTACCTTAAGATTTCGCCCCATCCACTCGGCACCATCCAGAGCCTCGATCGCAGCCGTTTCTTCATCGGATGTTCCCATTTCTACAAAAGCAAAACCCCGCTTACGACCCGTTTCTCGGTCTTTAGGCAAAGTAACATTACTTACAGTTCCGTACTCGGCGAACACTTCTCTTATGTCCTCTTCCGTGACATCATAGGAGAGGTTGCCGACATAGATTGACATAGAGCAGCTCCGAAATCAGAGGGTGTAGAGAGTTAGATCCGGAGACAGGTTTGCATCTGATAAAAACAAACTATTCAACCGAATATAATCCTTGAGTTTAGATTATAGCAGGATTTAGCAAATCTTGCAACTCATATCGATTTTTGGGCGCAAATTTTTAACAGGTTCACCCAATTGGGTGAACCAACTGTACGAGGGCAATTGGAGCTGTTGTCAGCCAGCCTAGTTATAGACACAATTCATATCCCAATCACGACAGTGCGATCGCTCAAGAACTATGCCTTGTCTAACAGTAATTGGACAGGCAAAATGTTCATTGCGATCGCTTTTCATGGAAAGATTAACTTTGCTCCCCCTACGAACTTGTAACACCCTTTACTAAAAACAACATAATTCGTAATTATTAATTTGTAATTCGTAATTAAAGGCAGGTTAGAATCCCTGACCTCTACAGGCTGCCCAGGTTCAATCGGAGATGACCAGAGACGTGGGTAAGGATGAGGAAGGTATCAATCCTCATCGGAACGTTAATTACGAATTACCAATTACCAACTACGAATTTTTAAGATACCGTTTTGATCGAGGCATAGCGCTGGTCTAGCCACGCCAAATTTGCTGTAACACGTCTTCAGGTTTGATATCGGCGACCCGCTGAGTTGGAGATTGAATGCCAACGCAGTGTTCACTTTGGGGTAGCCGCTTTTTCGCCTCTGTCGCACCAAACAGAGCGATCATATAAGTGCCGACTGCGGCGGCTAAATGCATAGGCGCGCTATCGGTAGAGATCATTAAATTAGCGCCAGCAATCATGGCTGCCAATTTTCCGATATCCCCTGGTGAGGTGATTTTCAAATCAGGATAGGATTGCAGCATGGCAGCTGCAAATTGAGTGTCTTCAGAGCCTTTAAGCATCACAATGGGCAAATCCGGCTGCTTTTGTTGGATATCTGCCAAAATCTGTCGCCATTTCTCAACCGGGTAGACTTGTTCCGTGCCTTTCTCCTGAGCCTGTTGGGTTGAACCGCCATGAATGAGAATGTATCCACTTTCGGCGATTCCCAGCCGTTGCTGCTCGCGTTCTGCCCATTCAATATCTTGTTTGGGAACGCTGAGGGCTAGGTCTGGACAGGGGGAGTTGATTTCTAACCCTTGTAGCAGGTCGTGGTACCGATAAGCCGCATACTGCTCCGTTTTTAGGGGCACAGTCTTGGTCAGAAACCACTTTCCAGCATTATCTTCGTAGCCAATTCGCGTTGGAATGCCAGACATCCAGAGCAACAGCTCTATCGACCCTCGCTGTGCCAGTGACAGGGCTACATCATACTCGCGATCGCGGATGATTCCCAACAAGTTGCCAAAATCCGCCAGACCGTTACGGTCTTTGAAATCAAAGGTCAAAACTTCATCAACAGACTTACAAACCCGATACGCCCCCTTTGCTCGCGGTTCCACAATGACATCAATCTCGGCTGTGGGGTAGTACACTCGAAGGTCATCGAGGGTCGGAAAGAATAGAATTTGGTCGTCAATTCCCCCAGGGACAAGGGCTAATATTCTCATCTCAATTGATTGAGCTTATTGATCAGCTTAATTTTAAGGGAGTGGATACCGAAAAGAGGAAGATCGTGCATTTAATAATTCCAGCAGCAGGGATGGGTCGGCGTATGGGTAGCGATCGCAATAAGCTTCTGTTGACCCTGATGGGTAAACCTCTACTCGCTTGGACTCTCCTGGCAGCAGAGGCGGCAGATGGCATTACCTGGCTCGGCATTGTGGGGCAACCGACTGACCAGTCTGACTTTCAGCAAATTCTGAGGGAGCTTTCTCTCTCAAAACCTGTGCAGTTGATTCAAGGAGGAGAAACTCGTCAGGAATCCGTCTATAACGGCTTGCAAGCCTTACCACCCGACGCAGAACGGGTATTGATTCACGATGGTGCCAGATGTTTAGCCACCCCCCAACTCCTGAATCGGTGTGCCGCCGTGCTACTAGATTGTCCAGGTTTAGTTGCGGCTGTACCTGTGAAGGACACGATTAAAGTTGTCGATCAAACGGGCGTAATTCAAGATACACCCGATCGCAAGAACTTGTGGGCAGCGCAGACACCTCAGGGATTCGATGTACAGTTGCTCAAACAGTGCCATGACAAAGGGCGTACTTTGGGATGGGAAGTCACTGATGATGCGGCTTTGTTTGAACGGTGCAAGTTGCCCGTAAGAATTGTGGAAGGGGAGGAGACGAATCTAAAGGTGACAACGCCAGTGGATTTAGCGATCGCGGAATTTATCCTCCGTCAACGCTTAGGATTGTAATGTTCGAGGAGAGACAACAATGTTGAAAAAATTACAGTACTTCTGGCAATTAAGTTATCAAAGAAGCCCTCAAGAGAATTTAGAAGCATTACGCAATAAGTTAACTGCCAAATCACATAAAAATAAGCAACGAGTGGCAGATACTCAGCGGATTCATGAAGCCAATGCAGTAATTCCTGATTTATGGAACATACCCCCGTATCAAGAGTTTATTGCCCACCAAATTCAAACTCATAAACAACCCATTGTGTTGCTGGGCAAGTTAGAAAAAATCAAGGGTTTAAGCGAAATTTTACTCAATAAAAACATTCAGGTAAAAACTTTAGAATGGGATTGGCAAGAGCAGATAAATCTCAATGGCTTACCAGAAGAATCACAGCTTGTTATTTGCCACATTCCCTTGAGTGAATACCAATGGAAGGTTATTCAGCAACTAAAAGAGAGTTATTTCAATCGCTTGACCAGTATTTATGAGCTAGTTTTGCCGTTTACTCTACTCCCTATGGCTCAATCCTCCCTCGATTATTACGTGAAAAATTTGACAGAAATTACCACTTATTATCTCGGAGAGACTTATTTTAGACCTATTGATAAGTTAAATGATGTCTTTCCGTTAGCCGAAAAAAAGGTGATCGAGTTCGGTCCTTTAGAGGGATGCCTGACAGCCGGATTAGTAAAATTAGGCGTTAAGAATTTAACTTGTATAGAAGCTAGAGCGGAAAATGCTATCAAAACCTTAATTGCTTGCTATTCATTTAGCTGGAAGAATGTCGAGTTGGTAATGGATGATTTTCATAATGTCAATCATCTCAAGTACGGAACTTACGATTTAGTTTTTGCTCATGGCGTATACTACCACAGTTTAGCTCCTTTTTTGTTTTTGGAAAATTTATGCTCCTTGTCGGAGAATATTTTTATTGGCGGCTTTTGTGCTACAGATGAGCTGCCTGAAGGAGATTACGAAATACTAGAGTACGATGGCGGAAAATATCGGACAAAAATTCATAAAGAAGTAGATTATTTCACATCGGGCATTAACCCAATCGGTTATTTCTTCCATAAAGATGATTTGATGAAATTTTTTAAGAAGCGTAACTATGAGGTAATTGTCATTTCTGATGAAGATGCGGAAATTGCGGCGGGCAATTACTTACGATTTTTGGCTCGTAAAAAATGAACGTTTTCTTGTGTCATCTTCAATGATGCAAGAGATCGCCTTGTGATTTGTTCCTCTACCATAAAAAATCTCATGCAAATTCACCAACGCCACCCCTGGCCTATCACCGTTGAAGAAGCGATCGCCATCCAAAATCAACTGCAACCGGAGGTGATTACCGAAGACCAGTTGGGAGAGGTGCAGTATGTGGCTGGGGTGGATGTTGGGTTTGAGGATAACTATGCCATCTCGCGGGCGGCAGTGGCGGTGTTAAGTTTTCCTGACTTGCAGTTGGTGGAACAAGCGATCGCACGACGCCCTACGACCTTTCCCTATATTCCGGGGTTCCTCTCCTTCCGCGAAGTGCCGGTTGTGATCGATGCTCTAGAACAAGTCAGTACAATACCCGATTTAATCTTGTGTGATGGTCAAGGTATAGCTCATCCTCGCCGCTTTGGTCTAGCCTGCCATTTGGGGGTACTGACAGACATGCCGACGATTGGGGTTGCTAAGTCCTTGTTGATTGGCAAACATGACGAGTTGCCCGTAGAAAAAGGGAGTTGGCAACCGTTGCGGTATAAGGGAGGGATTGTTGGGGCGGTTTTGCGATCGCGTACTGGCGTCAGACCCCTTTACGTCTCTTTGGGGCATCGAATTAGTTTAGACACGGCGATTGACTATACGTTGCGCTGTATAACCAAATATCGATTGCCGGAAACAACTCGCTGGGCGGATAAACTGGCATCAAATCGGTAGCGCTCAGCTTGACCGATATCGTAGGCAATGGGAGTACTCATCCGGAGCTATTCCAGGAAGTCTCACATTACGTTCCGTGCCAGACAATGGTCAACCTTGTGTTTTACTAGCCAGAATCGTAATGAGAATTCTAAAGTTATCAGTTGGAATTCTGATTAGAAGGTTCAAAATTCAGGGTTATGTGTGAATTAACTTTAGAGTGGCTCCAAGCTGGTCAACTCAGACGAGAAACGATTCGTCACCCACAGCTTAGTAAGTCTCCGGGAACGGTTCGGCTTGGTCGCAATCCAGAGGAGTGTGACATCGTGTTGAGTGACCCCACTGTATCGGGGCTACATGTTGAAATCTTTTTTACTCCTTCATCCCAAACTTTTTTCCTGCGGAACCTCCGTCATACTAATCCCCCCGTTGTAGATGACAGACAAATTGTCGCAGCGGAGGTACCTTTAAGGCAGGGTAGCATGATTGCTTTGGGACAACTTGAACTGAAAGTCGTCGAGATTTCTCTTGAGAAACCCAACAACGGGATTCCGCGAACCATTTTACTTCCGCCACAACCTCCAGCAGCCGCCAATCAACCCGCACCCGGTACTGTTTCCTATGGTTTGGAGTGCCCCAAATGTCATCGAGTTTCTCCCTATGAACAATTGGAGTGGGGATGTCAATGGTGTGGTACTTCTTTGGCGGCAGCGGCTAGTGTTTTAATGTCGCCTAACAGTAATTAGGGATAGGAAAGCATGAATTCTGCCCCTTTGCGAATTCAGTTGAGTTGGGATAACCCTGCCACCGGAGAGAGACGAGAACCGACGCTGGCTATTCCAATTGCACTGGGGCGCGACTTCAATGCCATGCCAGCTCAAATTCAAGGGCGTCCTGTCTCTCGGATGGTGCTCAATAGTCTTGAGGTTTCTCGCTTCCATGTACTGATTGATACAGACAGTGGCGCGTTAGTTGTCATCGACCAAAACAGCCGCAATGGTACTTTTGTCAATGGCAAGCGTATTGCTACAAATGGACGCACATTGTTGGCTCATGGCGATTCGTTACAAATTGGGCCTTACCAAATTGCGATCGCTTTTGGTGCGAGGACACAACTGTCTGCCGCTTCCAGGAATTCACAGATTGTCTTTAACCCGAATACCGGGTTACCCGATCCGAGTCCACCCCCACCTATCCCGGTGGCAACCACCACCCGTAATTTTCCTCCACCCGTGTTTCAGGCATTGGAAGTGGCTGTACAAGACCTTTATGCTACGGGATTATCGGTGGAAGAAGTCGATTATGCAACCGTTGGAGCAGGATTGGGTAGCTTTGTTTGGGCGGATTTATTGAGAATTTCCGGGGTGAAGAGTTCTCAGATTGCGGCTTTGGGGATTGCTCCACAGCCCTATAGTCGGTATAAGCAGCTTTGCCTCAATTCGCAAATTCCCCTGCATGAGCGATTACGCTCTAATTCAGATTCTTGTCCTGATAATATTTGGGGTTGGCCTAGCTATGCCCTGCGGGAGGCATGGCACAATGCGGTGCGGGGACATTGGGGAACCGCATTCGGCTCTTTGTGGCAGGTGTTTGCGGAACCAACGTTTGCCCAAACCTACACCCCTCGTGCGGAGAATGTGTTTGCTTCCCTGGATCGCGAAGCAAAGCGAATTGGTTGGGAACAGATGTTTCGTTATGGAAGCGTTCGGGCGATTCGTAAGACAACCGATGGGCGTTATGCGATCGCCTATTCCCGAACCACCACCGGATACCGTAACCATGCTTTCTTAGTTGCTCGTTACGTTCACTTAGCAACAGGCTATCCGGCGATTAAGTTTCTCCCCGATTTGCAAGCCTATCGGGAGAAAACCCAGGATTTTAAGTCAGTGGTGAATGCTTACGAACCCCATGACCACGTTTATCAATATTTGGAACAATATGGCGGTACGGT
>NZ_DATNPA010000399.1:0-2536 GCF_036703385.1 Allocoleopsis sp.
AACTTCCTAGCTTGTGGACTCGTTCTTACTTTCATACCACTGCTGGTAGCGTTAGTTCCAAGGTGATTATGGACTACATTAAAGACCCGCATCACAATACCCACTGATAGCGTAGCTCTCTTCGAGTCTTGCCTGCGGCACGCTACGCGAACGAGCGTCTGCTAGTAGGCGCTCCCACAGCGCAACCTCGCCTTCATCCGTTAGAAGACAGCTAGACGGTTTTCTGCTGCGAGCATAATAAATCCAAGCCAATCGATACGGATTTACTTGAGGGGAAGAAACACGTCGGTAATCGCCTCATGTTCAGGTACATCAGGGAAAAAACTAACTCTCTGTAGAAACAGCGGAAAGTCTCGCGGTTCTTCTTTGCTCAACGGGAGCCAGTTCGAGTAAAGATAAGTGATACTCTCGCCAAGATTAGCATCGTCCCCGACGTGTCGTAACACGGCGCACCTACCACCAGGAATGGTTTTTTCTACAACCCCAAATGGGTTGTCAGCCACATCTTGCTCTGTTGATGCGCATATGTCAAAACAAAAGTTTACAGGCGAGGTCTCGGACGGATTATCGTAGAGGATGTTGAAAGTTTCGCTGACTTGGGGTGACAGATTGTTCTGCTTTCGCCATTCGATAAACTTGCGAACTGAATTCCCGATGAGCCTTGGATCACCACGGTGCTCAAGAGCAGCTACTTTGGTGTCTTTAAAAGTGATTAGCTTAACTTTGGGGGGCTGATTTTCTGATTTCATGTGCTTGCTCCTTAAGTCACTTAATGGTTGGTAAGTCAAGTACCAAGGATTCCACTGTGGGCGCTCTTTGAACTCGGAAGGAGTTTGCCCTAGGCTTTTCTTGAATGCACGAGAAAACGATTCTTGGTTTTCGTAGCCACTCGCCAGCGAGATATGAATGATCTGCATATCATCACGAAAGGCAAGTTGGTAAGAAGCACGCTTTAAGCGATTGAGTTGAACGTATTTGTATACGCTAATCCCGAACAGCTCAGAAAACTGCCTGTGAAAATGATATTTCGAGAATGCAGCAACCTTGCTAAGGCGCTCAAGACTAAGGTCGTCGTCCAGATGAGAATCGATGTACTCAAGCACCTTGCGGAATCTAGAGTGATAGGTGTCAACGGCAGATTCAGTCAATTGTTGCATCCTCCTCGGCTATCTATAGACTACTCCCTGGGAATCCATGAAACCTGACAGAAATTGCTCAATCTACAAGTGCTTGGGTCAAAGAGGTAATCTGTCATGCTGAGCGGAACATCGTGAAGCGGTAGCGACGTAAGGAGCGTCAGCATCTGCGAGATTCTAGCGTCACGCCTCGCTTCGCTAACGCTACGCTCTCCAATGACATGATAGAACGCAACTGGGTATTAGCTTGCTGTCGTCTAAAAGTTATTCAAGCCAGCGAAAACCGCGATGCAATTCAGCAGTGCGCTTAGGTTTAGACTAACTTCTACCGCCCTGCACTAGGTTTTAAGATTTTGGCAGCGATGCAAATAAATTCGAGCGGCGGTATCCTCTGGGTTAAAGAGTAAGACCTCTTCAAACGCTTGCGCCGCTTCTCTAAACGAATACAGATTGTAAAGTAACAAACCTTCCTCGAATGCTGTTTTCGTGATTAATTTACCTTCTCGTCTTTTAGGCGGGTCGGCATCAAACATCTCATAGACACTCACCGCTGCTGATTTTCCCTTAACCTGAACCCGGTCGATGACGCGAAAGGCATATTGATTCACATCTTTTAATTGACAAAAGGTATAGTGAGAAATTAACAAAGATGCACCATAATTTTTAGTCAGTCCTTCAAGGCGAGAAGCTAAATTTACAGCATCACTGATAACTGTGCTATCCATTCTGTTTTGTCCCCCGACTGTCCCTAACATGAGAGAACCGGTATTGATGCCAATGCCAATTTGAATCGGCACATATCCAGAATTCGCACGATGGCAATTATATTCGGAAAGTCGATTCAGCATAGTAATTCCGGCTTGAACCGCATCATCGGCACTACGGCTAAATAGAGCCATAATCGCATCACCAATATATTTATCAATAAAACCATGATGAGCGATAATAGCAGGTTCCATACGGCTGAGATAGGCATTAATAAATTTGAACGTATCTTCGGGGGTCATCCTTTCCGATAGAGTGGTGAAGTCTCGAATATCGGAAAATAGCACCGACATTTCCTTCTGTATTTGGTCGCCTAATTGAACATCAACAATGCTGTCTTTTTCCAAAAATTGGAGAAATTGGCGGGGGACAAAGCGTGAGAACGCTTCGTTGAGCCGAAAAAGCTCCGCCGTGAATTTTGTCCGCTCTGCCTCCGCTCGTTGGCGTTCCGTAATATCTTGGAAGGCTACGATCGCATAAGCTACATTTCCCTTATCATCAAAGATGGGTGTGCCCCAAGCTTCAATGGGGATCACCTTGTCTCCTTGATGAATTTCTAGATTGTCTGTTGTCGTGCTTTCACCCCTCAATGCTCTGATCGCGGGTAATTGCTCTGGAGGGTACGTCCAATCGGT
>NZ_DATNPA010000400.1:0-11793 GCF_036703385.1 Allocoleopsis sp.
GCCCTGACAAAAGGCATCAGCAAAGGGGAGATTGAACAAGTCTTGTTAGTAGGTGGCAGTTGCTTAATTCCCGCTGTACAACAATTGATTATTTCCTACTTTGGACGCTCAAGGGTGAAGTTAGATAAACCCTTTGACGCCGTGGCACACGGGGCTTTGGCTGTCACGCAGTTGGTGGATGTGGAGGATTACCTGCGTCATAGTTATGCCATCCGACTCTGGGAACCTGATACCAAAACGTATTCTTTTTTTACCCTGTTTGAGCCAGGGATAAAGTACCCCTGTCAGCGCCCAGAACCCCTAACGTTACAAGTCGCCATTGAAGGGCAACGAGAGATTCGTCTGGATATTGGGGAAGTAGCTCAAATGACGCAAGCGGAGGTAACTTATGATCGCCAAGGACGGATGACAAGTAGCCAACTGCGTAAACAGGATGAGTATCGCTCGTTGGAAAGTCACCATCAGCAGGTTTGTGTAGCGCATCTCGATCCACCGGGGGAAGTGGGTGTTGACCGCATTTCAGTGAAGTTTGAAGTGGATGCTCAACGAATGTTGTTGGCAACGGTGAAGGATTTGCTGACGGGGAAGGTGTTGGTGGATAGGGGTGCGATCGCGCTTTTGGAGTAGTTTAAAATCAAAGTTCCATGATTTTGCAACACGCTAAAAGTTAAAAAAATATGAACAATTGGGCACAATTTACAACGATATGCAATTTGTTATCAACACTCACTCTCACAGCAGCGACTAGCACTCAAGCTCAGCAACAAAAACCAGTACTACCCAAGACAAAAGCCAATACTGAGTTCCCTGTTACACGCCAGAGTGGAACGTGTCCTAAAAGCATCCGTGCTTGGATTTCCTTCCGTTACTACGAAGGGGGTGGGGAAAATACAGTTATTGCAGATACATTGGCGATCGCAGGCTCTTCACGGATAGTATCATCGGGCAAAAAGCTTGTGGAATTCACAGCGCCCTTGAAAAAGAATTTTGCATCTTGCGTCGCAGTGGCTAAGTCTGATGAACATGAGTTCTATCAGTTTCGCCTGCAAAACGGTAATCTCACTTTTCGTGTACAACTACCGCAAGATACTCCTGCTAACCCTTCTCAAGTCAGCGCTCAAGGTATAGTTAGTTCGCGTCCCTATGTGCGATGGGCGATCGCAGATTAATATCGATTTAGGATTTTTAGGATACTTGAAAGGGGAAGTGATGAATGACGCAAATATTGCAACAAGTACTCAAGCAAATCAAAACGCTTAGTCTTGATGAGCTGCGACAGGTGAATCAAGCAGTACAAGAGCGGTTGGCATTGCAGGAGCTAGCACACAAGCGTCATGCCTTCTATCAGGCACTACAGGCATCTGGATTAGTCCGCCACGTGAAACCACGTCCTCCTATCGACCTTGCTGATCGCCAGTTAATTGAGTGTCAGGGCAAGCCAGTTTCTCAAACAATTATAGAGGAGCGCCGTTGAGTGACGGACTACTTCCTAGATAGCAGCGCACTTGTTAAACGCTACATCAATGAGACAGGCTCAACGTGGGTAAACAGCTTGTTCAACCCAGCATTAGATAACGAAGCTTTCATCGCAGCCATCACACCTGTAGAGATAGTTGCTGCTATAACCCGACGGGCGCGTGGAGGAACACTTACTCTTACAGATGCAACAGCAGCTTGTAACTTCTTTCGCTCAGATTTGCTGAGCAGTTATCAAGTCGTAGAATTAACAGACGGATTGATTTCTAGAGCAATGACACTGGCTGAGGGTCACGGTTTACGCGGATACGACGCTGTACAATTGGCAGCAGCCTTTGAAGTCCATGCACTCTGCGTAGCTAATGGTCTGCCAGTCCTCACTTTTGTCTGTGCTGATATCGAACTAAATGCTGTAGCCACACATGAAGGTCTTGCAGTCGAGAATCCCAATAATCATCCATGAAGTTAGGAGAGTCTACTAGGAGAAGTAGTTGATTTTCTCATTAGGATAGCTGGAGAAAGCCCATAAACCTAAAGTGCAATGGCAGAAAATCCTAATCAACCGAGAGAGTATGATGCCGTTTTGGGTAATCAAGCTTTACCCCCGGCTGGGGGTGTCGTTTTAGGAGGGGTGGAGGGACTGAAGCAGCGTTTCTCCCGCTTTACAGTAGAGCAAAAACTTGTGGCACTCTCGCAAGCACTCCAATATGGAGAGACGGGTTTAGAGTTAGTGATTCAGGCTTTAGGAGATTCTGCTGAACAAGTGCAGTGGAATGCCTATTCTCTGCTGCGGGAAAGGGCAGAACCGAGGACTAAACAAATATTACAAGAGTATCTCTCCTCTGTTTCTCCAGTTACCTCAGATTGTACGAGGCTGGGGGGTTTACTGGCAGTTGTAAACTGGAAAGAAGCGGATCGAGAAACGGCTGCGATGATGTTGAGGGCGTCTGGGAAACACAGCCATAGTGTGCTGAAGCTGCCAGATATTGAACGGTTGCCGCGTCCATTTCTGCGTACCATCGATCAGTTGTGGTTTGGATGCAGTGATGGATTGTTTGGCTTGAGTGTGCAATACCAAATTTGGCAGGAACTTGGGGGGAATGCTGATGCGGATTATAAAACCTGGTATCGTTTTTGCGATCGCGTCGATGGCGAGTTGGCGATTGCTGGATACCTTTTGATCGTTTCACCTTTAGTTTAGATGCCCCTAAGGGACACTTGCCGTTTTTAGCGGTGGGTGGGTTTGGGGTGGCGGTGTGTTTGCAAAGTCTTTTCTCTCGCCTAGAAACGTGATGAAGGACAAAGTTAGGATTTATGCACATAATCAGCTGTAGTGGCAACTAGTCAAAAATTGAACAGTTGACAAAGGTTATTCAGCAGATATCAAAATTAACAAACTGGTCTGTCCCCAATCTACGGTGATTTAGCAGATGCATCAAATAAACAGCGTTGGTGACACTTTAAAGTAATCGCCAAGTGCCTTGGCTTGTGCCTTACTAATTGAGCGCTTGCCATTTACAACCTCCGACACTATGCCACTCGATCCAATAACACCCACTAAGTCTGCTTGACGGGTGCCACTGGCTTCCATAATATGTTGAAGGACTTCATGAGGCGCAGACTGATCCATCGGATAGTTTTGTACCTCATAGGCTTCAATCAAAGCCACTAACAACTTATGCAACGCTCGCTCCTCTGGAGTTCGGTTTTTGGCAAATGTTAGCTGCTCTACAACGGCTAAGAGGCGATCGTACTCCTCTTCTGTCTCAATCACTTTGGGAGCGACTTCCGCGAGTAGATTACGATAGGCGGCTTGGTCAAAAGTAAGGGTCATTTTTCCATTTGCCCTTGTCGTATTCGGCATGAGTTAAAAAGTATTTGTAGTAAATCGTTTGAGTTTCGTAGTCGATACCCACAATTAAGCGATACTCATTACCTTTAATATTGAAGACAGTGAAGTTTCCAACAGCTTCAGCATCTCGGTAAATCTTACGAACATCCTCCAAACTCTGCCATTGGGTCTTTTTGACGGTTGCGTACCAGTTGTCGATTTGCTTTGTAACATCAGGGTACTGGGCAGCATCAGCGCGGAGATTGCGGATTGCAATTAGGTGCATGTGTCTTTACTTTCTCTTGTCATAGGCGATAAGTATATAGATTGTTCTTAAATACTCTCATTTTGAGAGGGATTTGTCAAGATGCGATGGCTCGATCTAGGAGTTTCTGAGATTGGTAGTTGTGCCGAACCTAGCTCTGAAGCTATCCTCTCTGACAATATGGGGGCGGCAAGTATATGTGCTTTTCAAATTGAGTAATCATAAGCAACGTTTAAGCTGTTGCTACAATGGCTTAAACTGCTTTTATGAATGGACAAGCGATCGCTACATCCGCTGAAGCTGTCGCTACATCCGCTGAAGCTGTCGCTACATCCGTTCAAGCTGTCGCTACCTCCGCTCAAGCTGTTGCTACATCCGTTCAAGCTTTCTCTACTTCCGCTGAAGCTGTCGCTACATCCGCTCAAGCTTTCTCCCAAAAATCCGTAGAATTGCCTAAAAAAATAATGACCCCAGTAAAAATTTTTGTGGATTTTACTGAACCGGAATACCTATAAGTTAGTGCAAACTAGCCCTATACCGTTCAATCAGGATTACATTTATGCCCAGACAAAAACGTACCTGCCGCATCCTCGAAAAAGCTGAAATTAGAGCTGCCGGACTGAAAGCGATCGCACCAACCCTAGATTTTGGGGGTACTCGTAATGTGAACAATATGACACAACTGATGGAGCAGTTACGTACTAAAATTGATGCCTACAATACGGCTCTATCTGTAATCGACTCCTACCAAACTGAGATTGAAGAATTAGAAAAAACCTTAGGTAATCTTTGTGAGGAAATGCTGATTGGGGTAGCGTTTCAGTACGGGAAAGATAGCCGCGAATATCAGATGGCAGGGGGGGTTCGTAAAAGCGAGCGCATTCGCAGAAATAAGGCAAGTCGCTCGAAAACTGGAACGGAGGAACTACCTAAACAGAACACTCAAACAGCGTAAGCTGTTGTACATAAAACATTGTGAATTAGTGGAGAAATTAAGACTAACCCATTTAGATGGAATGGCACTGACAAAGTTGACTTAAGCCCTGAACTAAAGTTCGGGCTAACAGCTAAAACCAGTTGAAACGGGTTAAAAAGCTTATTCAGTAAGCTTTAGCTTGACATAGCTTTGAGCCTGAAATTTATTTCAAAGCTCTTATGTCAGTGTCATTCCACCTAACATCTACTCCAATTCACTTATCAATTCACTCACTTCTCCAGGATAAAAGCTATTGTCTAAAAGTTCCGTCAAGTCGTAGGGACACTCAACCGGAAAAGTTTCCTCTGGCAAATCCGTTTCTCCCATTGCCAAATCCCTGCCATTCTCATAAGCCTCTGACACGACATCCTCCAGGAAAGACTTCACGCTTGAGTTGTCTTTGAGTAACCGTAACGTATCACGACGCTGCATACGAATTGTTGCCAACCAACTACGACTACGGTGTTGCGATTGGTACTCCCATTTCAGTCAATGTCCAATCAATACACTCAACCGATTTCGCAGTTCCTGACGTTGCTGTTTCCCCAACGATTCAATCTCCTCAATCAAATTGAGCAAGTCAAGCTCACTCCACTGATGTTTGCGGAGTAAAGTCGCTTGTTCCTGCGTCCAGGCATAGAAATCTGTTTCGTAGAGGCTTGATACAGGTATCGTGTCTTTAGAGTTCGTTTCCGGTACAGGCATGGGGAATTTTTCAACCGCAATCTCTCTAGTGTAGAGTTGCCCACCAGCTCTATTCTTCCTCATTGCTGGCGTCATCCATGCGATCGCAGTAGTAAGTTGAAGAAGATGTCAGCAGGAGTGCATTTATGCAATACGAACTCATCAGTAACTGCGTTGTCTGCAACACTGCTCGTTTCAGCGCCTTGAGCAATGGATTAGTGCGTTTGGAGTGGTCAGCCTCAGGCCAATTTGAAGATTATCCCACAGCGATCGCTCTGACTCGTCCTCAACCATTCCCCTTCAAGGCAATTGAATTAACGGATGAGGGAGTGCTGCACCTGCATACCGAGTTCCTGCAAATCGTCTATCAACCTGGTCATGAACCCTTTAATGATGCGAACCTAACGATTCACGGAACTTGTGGTAACAAAACTTTTACTTGGACACCTTCAACCGTTGATACGGAGAACTTGGGTGGAACTTTCACCAGTCTCGACCTCATCCACCGAAACTTTCACCCATATGGGGTTCATCCCGCTTCCGTGCTTTACAGCTATCCCCACACAGAAGAATGGCTGTACACGGCGTTGAAGTCAATTCATCAGAGTTTGCGTGCTGGTGGTGAAACTACCCGCTTTGAAGACCCGCCCCTATGGTACCTCGATGACTTCCGCCTGGATGAGATCCCCGAATCCATGCAGGAATTCCTGCAACAATGGCATCACTATCCCCCTGGTATACTGAGCCGTAGTGGTTATAGCGTCCTGAATGATTCTACGAGTGCCTTAGTCAAAGACGGATGCCTCGCGGAACGCACCGACTCCAACTGCCAAGACTGGTACTTTTTCGGCTACGGGACAGACTACGCCCAAGCTTTGCAAGACTTTGTGCAACTGTGCGATCGCATCCCTATGTTACCGCGTTGGGCGTTTGGTGTCTGGTTCTCTCTCTACGATCAAATGCACGATTCAGATTATCGGCAACTTGTCAAGCAGTTTGATGAACTGGAATTGCCTTTGGATGTCGTCGTACTTGATGTGGATTGGCACTTAGGCGGTTGGTGTGGTTGGGACTGGAACGAGAAATTTTTCCCCGACGCCAAAGCATTTCTGCAATGGGCGCATAGTAATGGGTTACATATCGGTGCCAACGTCCATATTGAGGGTGTCTCTCCAGAGGATAGGAACTTCTCGGCGTTATGTGAAGCACGGGGACTTGACCCGGATGCCGTGAAGGCGGGTCAAATCTTCCCTGTGAAAAATCCTACAACTGACTGGATTTTTGACTCGTGGCAACCCGACGCCCCAACCCTAGATAGCTTGGCTGATGCTAATCCTGATGAGGGGTGGTTGTTGTTCAATCTTGCTTCTCAGTCGGAAGCCGATTTATTCATGCAGGTGCTGCATAGTCCGCGTGAGGAAGATGGCATAGATTTTTGGTGGATTGATGGTGCTAATGCCAAGGATTCAGGTGTGAATTCCCAATTATGGACGAATCATGTATATTTCACCCATCTAGAAGCGCATCACAGCCAGCGACCCCTGATTCTTTCTCGCACGGGTGGCCTCGGTTCTCATCGCTACCCGGTGCAGTTCTCTGCCGATACCTATTCCCACTGGGAAGTCCTGCAATTTTTGGTTGATTTTACGGCAAGAGCCGGTAATGTGGGGGTCAGTTATTGGTCAAACGATTTGGGCGGGTTTTTCGGTCATGTCCCTGGTGTTCCCATCATCGACCCGGAACTGTTTGTCCGTTGGGTACAATTTGGCTGCTTTTCTCCCATTGTCCGCTGCCATTCCGATCATGGTCGGCGCGAACCTTGGAGTTATGGGCAATGGGTACTCAATGCGATACGGAAGGCGTTGCAGCTGCGGATGCAATTAATCCCTTACCTGTATCACCTGAGTCGGGTTGCTTATGAAACTGGTTTGCCCTTGTGCCGTCCGTTGTACCTTGCCTATCCTGAAGATGAGGAAGCGTATCAGGTAACAACTCAGTTTTTATTAGGCGATCGCATTTTAGTCGCACCAGTCGTTGAGTCCGGTGGGTACCGTTCGGTTTATTTGCCTGAAGGTCAATGGTGGGAACGCTCAACGGGTCAATGCTACACAGGTCGTCAGCATTTGAATCTCTATGTTCCGCTCGATCGCATCCCCGTTTTTGTGCAAGCTGGAGCCATTTTACCCCTAGCGGAATTTTCCCGTCGTGTTGGAACAGCACCGCCAACCACTCTAATCCTAGAGGTCTATGCGGGGGCGGACGGTGAACTAGACTTTTACGAAGATGATGGCGAAAGCACCACCTACCGTACTGAAGCAGGTAGTCGTCGCCGTTTTACCCAACGTCGTGAGGGGGATTCTTATCGTCTCACGGCTGAACCTGTGCAGGGGAGTTATTCAGGAATGCTCGAAGAGCGAAGTTTCCGAATTCTCTGGACTGGGTTGGTATCGGGGAGTCGAGTGGAGGCAAGAGGTGTGGAGATTTGTGAGCAGGAATGGAGGCATGATGTGTTGTGCCTTACTCTGGCAACTCTGCCGCAAACGGCGTTTTGGCAGATTTTAATCATGAGCTAGGGGAGGCTGTTTGTTTCACTGGACGCTCGAACTTGGGGACTCCCGCGAAACCGTTGAACACTTATTGGTCAAGCGGGAGGCAAGTCATCGTCCGCCTAAACGGACACTAGCTGCTCTATCACCACAGCGATAACCATAAGCATCTATGTCATCTGGAGTACTACAGTTAGCAGCACCATCAGAGTTGGAGGCAGAAAATCTTGTGTCGCCATACAATTTCTCGTTCGCTTCACGACGGGCTTTTTCTATCTGTGTACTGGCGGATTCTTCAGATGAATCACTTGAAGGTGAATAAGACTTGGTGATATCTGGGAAGACACTAGAGCCACTGGTATTAGGGAAGCTTCTAGAGAAACTAGAGCTATTAGACGCGCTAGAGGAAGGAATAGAACTGCCACCAGAACCACAAAGCCGAGTTAAATCCAGCGTGGAGCCATCCGTTTGTTCTATGTAGCAGGCCGGATGAGAATTCTCTGAAGCCACTGGAGCAACAGATTTTAAGGGAACGGCAAAAGCAATTCCAGGGACAGAAATAATAGCCGCAGCGGACAAAAGAGCAGATAGACGGGAAAAGTAATTCACGGTAGTAGTGTCCTTGACAAGGAAAACGAAAGAGCATGTATTCCTTTGCTCTGTTTTCAGTGTCAAAGACGAAAGTATACGTTTGTGTTTGTGTAAGGTTTGTTTTGTGTATATTTTTGGGGGGGCAAGATGTTGAAAAAATTCCGGGGCGAGAGAAACTCTATAGGTGTTGCTTTCTGAGAGAAAAGTAGGAGACTTTAGCTGTTTGGGTTCAGCACTCGCTTGCTCTCTTTTGAACCAATCAAGGCTGAAATTATGTACCTAAATATAGGTTTACGCAAAAAGGAGGATGATTTAACGAGTGATTTTAGCTTTAATAACTAAACTAATGCAGCTTAGAGGTTACCGATGACGCTGCTATTAATGAGACTGTACTGTAGTCTGTGGTGTGGGTGTTAAGGGGATGATGTAACCACTAGACCACAAGAGCCACCGAGTTGGACTGAACGTTAATCAGCACACTGTCGAGATAAAGGCGCAGTAGCTAGCAACAGTCTCAAAGGTAGAAAAATTACTTCGGGCCTAGGGCTGTGAACCTTGAAAAAGTCATATTTTTATGCGGCTCCAGTCTTGCTCTTACAGGTTTCCTGCATCTCTACTACTATCATCGGCTGTATTTCTCCTAACGTCATCCGCCGCTTGGGCTACACCCATTGATGACCCAGTTGCTCCTGAATCAACTACAGTTTTGCCTTCTGAACCGTTAGAAAGCGTGGCTGAAGACTCCTTCGAGCAGGTAACCTCTGTTTCTCAACTCTCGGATGTGCAACCCACTGATTGGGCGTTCGAGGCATTGCGATCGCTGGTTGAACGCTACAGCTGCATTGCTGGTTACCCTAATGGCACCTACAGAGGTAACCGTGCCATGACTCGATACGAATTTGCCGCCGGGTTGAATGCCTGCCTCAATCGTGTCAACGAACTGATTTTGGAAGGAACAACCAACCGGGTTACGAAGGACGATTTAGCAGCGCTACAAAAGCTGCAAGACGAATTTTCGACTGAATTAGCGACGTTGCGCGGTCGAGTAGATGGTCTAGAGGCACGCACCACAGAACTAGAACTGACTCAATTCTCTACAACAACTAAGCTGAATGCGGAAATTATTGTGGCAGCCACAGACACGTTTGGCGATCGCGTGGGTGATAATCGCGATCGCACAAGACCTATTCTTGCGGATCGGGCTCGATTAAATCTGGAAACCAGCTTCAATGGTAAAGATCTGCTGAGAACCCGCCTGGAATTCGGCAACTTTGGCAACCTTGCCAATGAGACGGGTACCAATATGACGCGGTTGAATTTTGATGGCAACGTCAATAACAACGTTGTCATTCCTCACCTGCTGTATCGCACTCCCATTACTTCTAATCTTTCACTCACCTTCGGCCCAGTTGGTCTTGGGTACACCGATATTACGGATACCCTTACCCCTCCAACCGTCGCCAGCGATAGTTTAGGAATTCCCTCCAAGTTTGGAGAATATAGTCCGCTTTACCGCCGAGGAGGTGGAGGTGGTGCAATTAATTGGAATATTCAAAAAAATCTCATCTTGACTGTGGGCTATTTGGCAGGTGACGCTAATATTCCACAGGAAAAAAATGGTCTGTTCGACGGCTCATACAATGCGATGGCTCAGCTTGCCTACTATGGAGATTGGGGAGCCGTTGGTGTAACCTATTCCCGTTCCTATGCACCAAGCAGCAAGGTTGATCTTACGGGAAGTACGGGCAGTTTTCTGGCTACACGACCGTTTGGGGACAATATTGCTACATCCACTGATTCTGTGGGTATACAAGGCTTCTACCGTTTTTCTCCCCACGTTCAAGTTCATGCTTGGGGCGTTTATACCCGTGCTAATGCCGAAAGTTCTGGGATTAGTAGCCTAGCGGATGGTAGGGGTGGCAATGTTTTACTCAATGTTAATGGAGGCGATCGCGCGGATGTTTTGTATGGTGCGATCGGTCTTACCTTCCCAGATGTTGGGGGTAAAGGTAACCTATCGGGTATTTTGGTGGGTTTACCACCCCGTGTGATCAGCAGTGATGTGCGTGATGAACGAGATAGCTCGTATCATATTGAATCCTTCTATCGTTTCCAAGTTAATGGCAACATCTCCATTACTCCGGGCTTTTGGGTCGTTATTAATCCTGAGAATGACAGTCGCAACGATACTCAATGGGTGGGATTGATTCGTACTAGCTTTAACTTTTAAGTGGGTTGAATTGTAAATAACTTTCCACTTTTTTCTCCTATTAACTGTACAATTAATAGGTATGGTATTGGTGAGCCGTTTTTTATTAAAATTCGTATAGAGATGCTTCTGATTAGAAGAGAGCCTTACGCAAATAAGCTTCACGTTATCTAATACACAAAACTCAACATGCATCCGTTGCGATAAGCCTGACATCAATCGTAAGATAGATGCTAACTGAGTTTTTGTTCAAGTATTTCTATATACAATAGCGAGAGTCAAAATAAATATGACTCTACAAGCCTTAAAAAACCTTTGGTGGATTTTGCAAAACGTTTTTTTCAGGTTTAAATCACTGGAATGCTTACAAGATCTTTAATAGTTCTCAATAAAAATTAATGATTTCAGGAGGCAAAAACGAGAATTTTATTTTGAAACTCTCTTTAACTAAGCATTCGAGCAATTGGATCTGGAAAATTTTACTCGCAAAAAAGAAAAAAGGATTTTGCAGTCCTGTAGGTAGAGAGGCTTTGTGCCTCAAACATTAGGTATTCGAGCTTAAATTTGATCAGGGCTGCTGTTGGGTTTGCAGCGTAATATTCGCAAGTGACTCTCTCCAAATGAGCCTTCATTGGAGTTTGAGGTGAAACAAGTAGCGATCGCAATCGGTCTTTTTAGTTTAGTCAGCAGCGCTCTTGCCAGTTGCGCCGCACCGCCCCAGAACACTCAAAGCAGCAAGAATCGGGACACAAACGTTTCATCTGTTGCTGTAACACTTCGTGACCTTGGCAATCCCTTCTTTGTACAAGTGGGTAAGGGTGCTCAAGCCGAAGCCAAGAAACTGGGTGGTGGGAATGCGAGGACAACCATCGTTTCCAGTGGGGACGACTTAAATCAGCAATTCAACCAAATCGAAAACTTTATTGCCTCGAAAGTCAGCATGATCATACTCAATGCTGCCGACAGTAAAGGGATTGCTCCTGCTGTAGAAAAAGCTAAGCAAGCAGGAATTCCAATCATTGCAGTTGATACCGCCGCTGAGGGAGGTGTTGATGCCACCGTTACGTCCAATAACGTGCAAGCGGGTGAGGTGAGCTGTCAATACATAGCCGATCGCTTGAAAGGTCAAGGCAGTGTTGTAATTATTAACGGCCCCCCCGTCGCTTCCGTGGTAGAACGCATCCAAGGATGTCTAAGCGTATTCTCCAAATATCC
>NZ_DATNPA010000401.1:0-19389 GCF_036703385.1 Allocoleopsis sp.
GTAGATGTACGCTACCCTTTTTTGTCGCAATTGGTAATAAGTAATGGGTAATTATTAGAGATTTACCCATGACCCATTACCTATTAAGCTGATGTGCATTTAAATTGCACACCTTCGTGATGAGGGCAAAACTCTTAACCCGAATGGCACTGACTTAAGAAGAATGGCACTGATTTAAGAACTCTCCTACCTTACCAACCAACCCTTGTGCAGGGGGTCTGGGGGAGACACTTGTCCCCCAGTGGGGGGTTTGGGGGGAACCCCCCCAATCTTGGTTTTTCCCAAACTAAGGATCACTTTTCCCTTAAGTCAGTGCCATTCCTCTTAACCCTTCTGTCCTCTGCCTACTCCTGCGGAGAACGCTGCGCGAACTGCCTTCTGCCTTGCTTCCTCGATAATGCAACTTAAATGCCGATTAGCTTACCTATTACCTCTTCCTCGCTATGCTGAATCTTTCCGGCTACCAGATTCTTACCCACCTTTATGAAAGTTCCAGTTCTATCGTCTATCGCGGCATCCGCAAAGCTGATAACCAAGCTGTAATTGTTAAAGTACTTCAGCCAAACTACCCAGCTCCGGTAGAACTCACGCGTTATCAACACGAATATGAAATCCTCCGGAGCCTGAATCTAGATAGCGTTATCAAGGCTTATAGCTTAGAAACCGCTCAGAACAATTTGGCGATCATTTTCGAGGATTTTGGCGGGTTATCCTTGAGGATGTTGATGGATGAGCGAAAGTTTACCCTCTCTGAATTTCTCCACATCGCCATTCAGATAACCGACAGCTTAGGTAATATCCACGAAGCTAATATTATCCACAAAGATATTAATCCATCGAATATTGTCTTTAACCCAGAAACTGCACAGCTTAAAATCATTGACTTTGGTCTGGCTACCCGATTCACTTCCTCTAATCCCAACCCGAATAATCCCAAGAGCTTAGAAGGGACTTTAGCCTACATATCGCCAGAGCAAACAGGACGGATGAACCGAACTCTGGATTACCGCACAGATTTTTACTCCCTTGGCGTCACCTTTTATGAATTGCTCACTCACAAGCTGCCTTTTGAAACAAATGATGCAATCGAATTAGTCCATTGTCATCTAGCGAAACAGCCTTTGCCTGCTTGTGAAGTTTCTTCGGAAATTCCTCAACCTGTTTCCAATATTGTCATGAAACTATTGGCAAAAAATGCTGAGGAGCGATATCAAAGTGCCTGGGGGATTAAAGCCGATTTAGTGGTGTGTTTGATGCAGTTAGAGGCTAACGGGGTCATCGAAAATATTGTTCCTGGTCAACATGAGATTTTTGAGCAGTTTCAAATTCCGCAAAGGCTGTATGGTAGAGAGCAAGAAATAGAAGTTTTACTGGCAGCCTTGGAGCGAGTAGTAGCGAGAAGAAAGTCTGAAGGATTAAGCAGGAAGGATGAAGGGGGTACTGGATTAAGTCCTGAAGCTTCAGAAAAGTCTGATTTTTATAGTGAAGGAAGAGAACATCAAACGCATAGACATTTTAATTCTTCATCCTTAGAGATGATGCTGGTAACGGGTGACTCCGGTATCGGCAAATCAGCGCTAATTCACGAAATTGAGCAAGCGGTTAGAGCAAAACAGGGCTACTTTATTTCTGGTAAATTTGAACCATCTGGGCGAACTGTTCCTTATCCTGCTGTGATCAATACTTTTCAGGAATTGGTGCAGCAACTCTTAACTGAAAGCGAAGTACAACTTCAACAATGGCGAGAAAAAATATTAGCCGCTTTGGACTCTCAAGGTCAGCTTATTAATGATGTGATTCCTGAATTGGAGCTGATTATCGGTCAACAACCTTCTATGCCAGAGTTGGGAGCAACCGAGTCTCAAAATCGCTTTAATCAGGTCTTCCAGACATTCATGCGGGTATTTATCTGTGAAGAAAATCTCCTTCCTAAAGCTCCGCTCGTGATGTTTCTGGATGATTTACAGTGGGCAGATTCTGCAAGCCTCGAATTAATCGAGCTGATGCTCCTAGGAAAAACCCATGCGACTCCGACCCGGCAAACCCCACACTCTCTATTTTTAATTGGCGCATATCGGGATAATGAAGTCTATCCCTTACATCCTTTAATCAGGATGATTGATAAGCTGCATCAAAAGAAAGTTGTTATCAACCAAATTCCATTAATTCCTTTAGGAATAGCGCCCATTCGCCAACTTATAGCTGACACGTTACACATTAATAAGATTAAAGGGAATCCCTTGGCAGAGCTAGTTTTACAAAAAACAAGAGGTAATCCTTTTTTGATCAAAGAATTTTTAAATACGCTCTATGCAGAAAAGATCATAAGGTTTGATAGTGAATGCCTGGGCTGGCAATGGGATATGGCTCAAATTGAGGCGAGGGACATCCCTGCAAATAGGGTGGAGTTGCTCAGTCGTCAATTGAATCAATGGTCAGAATCCACACAACAACTAACGCCTATTACTAATTCCAGTGACCTAACCAACACAAACAGAAAAACCTCTATCACCTCAACAAGCAAGCATTCCGGTGAAATATTGGATTTAGCCGCCGTGATGCAAGCGGCTCAAGCTATTTCCAGTGAAATTGTACTGGATACGTTGTTAACAAAGATGATGAGAATTATTATCGAAAATGCAGGCGCTGAAAAAGGATTTTTCTTAAGAGAAAAAGCAGGGCAATGGCAAGTTGAAGTATCGGGTGCGATCGCACTGGATGGAGTGACGGTAAGAGTCGCTATTCCCTTATGCGTTCAGGCGCAAGACTCAGAAGACATACCTTGCATTGACCTCCCCAAATCTATTATTAATTACGTCGCTCGGACAAGGGAGAATATCGTTTTAGGGGATGCAGTAAAACAAGGTGCATTTACTCAAGATGATTACATTCTCATCCAACAACCCAAGTCGATTTTATGTACTCCGATTCAAAGTCAAGGTAAACTGCTCGGCCTCCTTTACTTAGAAAATAATTTAACTTCAGAGGCTTTTACCCCTGAGCGATTATCAGTTCTTACATTATTATGTTCTCAGGCCGCGATCGCTCTAGAAAATGCTCGACTGTACGAAAAATTAGAGAACTATTCACGCACTCTGGAGCTTAAAGTCGAAGAGAGAACTCAGGAATTGCGACAGGAAATTAGCAAACGCCAATTTTTGTCTGAGAAGCTGCACATCTCAGAAAGTAAAATGCGTGCCGTCTTTACAGCCATGACTGACATCGTACTGATTATTGATGTCCAAGGCAACATAGAGGTTGTGCCGACAAACAGCAGTTCTTTGTATGATTCTAACCCCGACATTATCAACTCTACAATTGAACAATTTTTTCAGGATGAAAAGGCTGAGAATTGGTGGCGACAAATTCGACGAACGTTAGAAACCCAACAGACACTGAATTTCGATTACAGTCTACCCTGGGGTGACCATGAGTTTTGGTTCACAGCTCGCATTTCGCCGATGTCTAATCATTCCGTTATCTGGGTAGCTCGTGATATTAGCGATCGCAAATTTGCCGAGGAGGCGCTGCGCCAATCCGAAGAAAAGTTTGCCAGAGCCTTTCGTTCCAGTCCTTGCGCCATCACCCTCACCAAACTCAGTGATGGTCGCCATATTGAGGTGAACGACAGCTTTTGTCAATTTACAGGTTACACCCGTGAAGAAATCATTGGTCGAACCGCCCTCGAGCTGAATCTTTGGGTAGATTGGCAAGCCCGCGACACAATGCTCCAGATACTCAAAGAGCAGGGTACACTTCACAACTATGAATTCGATTTTCGCACTAAATTTGACACGGTAAGAACAGCGCTGTTATCGGTAGAGGTCATTAACTTTTATGGGCAATCTTGTTTAATTTCTGTGAGTCAAGATATTAGCGATCGCAAACAAGCAAAAGCCGCACTCCAAAGAGCCAAAGAAGCAGCAGAAGCCGCCACAAAAGCAGCTGATGCTGCCAACCGAGCCAAAAGTGAATTCCTGGCGAATATGAGCCATGAACTACGTACCCCCCTCAACGCAATTCTTGGCTTCTCCCAATTAATTCACCGCGATGCCCACCTCAATCCCTCTCAACAGGAAAATCTCGCCATCATTATGCGTAGCGGGGAACACCTGCTTACCCTGATTAACCAAGTGCTGGATTTGTCCAAAATTGAGGCGGGACGCCTTACCCTCAACCCACACAACTTCGATTTATATCGTCTGTTGGATGACTTAGAAGATATGTTCCGTTTACGGGCGAGGGATAAGCAGTTGCAGTTACTGTTTGAGCGTGCCCCCAATCTCCCCCGATATATCTGTACCGATGAAGTGAAGTTACGCCAAATCTTAATTAACCTGCTCAATAACGCCATTAAATTTACAGAGTCGGGGGGCGTATCGGTGCGTGTCGGGATGATGCAAGGGAGAGGGGAGAGAGCACAACCTCAAACCTCGAACCTGATAACAGAAGAAAACGTTCCCCATGCCCAATTACAGTTTGAAGTTGAAGACACGGGGCTTGGGATTGCCGCAGAGGAGATTGATAGTTTGTTTGAATCCTTTGTGCAAGCTAAATCCGGCAGAATTTCCCAAGAAGGAACGGGTTTAGGCTTAGCAATAGCTCGCCAATTTGTCCAACTATTGGGCGGTGATATTACCCTCAGCAGTACTCTCGGACATGGCTCCCTATTCAAGTTTTATCTTCAAGTTAGCATCGTGGATTCTAGCGATATTCCAACTCAGCAAGCGACACGCCGAGTGATGGCGCTAGAACCCAACCAACCCCGCTATCGAATTCTGATCGTCGATGACCGTTGGGAGAATCGTCAACTGCTACTCAAATTATTGCACCCCCTTGGCTTTGAACTACAACAAGCGAGCAACGGACTTGAGGCTTTAGAGGTTTGGGAACGTTGGCAGCCGCACTTAATCTGGATGGACATGAGAATGCCGGTGATGGACGGCTACGAGGCAACCCAACGGATTAAAGCCACCATCAAAGGGCAAGCTACGGCGGTGATTGCTCTGACGGCTAGTACTTTAGAAGAAGAACGGGCGGTAATTCTCTCGGCGGGTTGCGATGATTTCGTGCGCAAACCCTTTCGAGAGGTTGATATTTTTGAGACAATACAAAAACATCTAGGGCTGAGTTATATCTACGATGCGCCAACGAACTCTTTGCAAAAACAGGTTAATAACCCTAATGCCCTAACGGCATCTGCTCTGGCGACTGTTCCTTTGGAATTGCTAACCCATCTAAAACAGGCCGCCACCCGCATCGACATGGATAAAATTGACACGCTAATTGATGAAATCCGCTGTCATCACGCATTCCTAGCCGAGAGGTTAGCTATATTGGCGGCTGATTTCAAGTATGATGAGATTTTAGCTTTCCTGCAACAAGCTTCTGATTAAAAACCGACTAATTTATCTTCGGAATGAATGATAATCCAATAGACGATTATAAAGCCAACATATTAGTTGTTGATGATACAGTCGCCAATTTACGTCTTTTAGTCAACCTATTAGCCGAGCGGGGATATAAAGTTCGACCAGCCTCTAATGGCAGTATGGCACTTTCTGCTGCACGGACGGAACCCCCCGATCTGATTTTGCTAGATATTCTCATGCCTAATATGGATGGCTATGAAGTCTGTGAACATCTCAAAGCCGATGAACACACGCGTGAAATTCCAGTAATCTTTATCAGTGCTGTCAGTGAAGTTCTCGATAAGGTAAAAGCCTTTGCCATAGGTGGTGTAGACTACATCACCAAACCGTTTCAGGTGGAAGAAGTTTTGGCTCGTGTGGAAACTCATTTGGCCATACGCAACTTGCAAAGGAATCTGAAAGACAAGAATGAGGAGCTGGGCAAAACGTTACAGCAGCTCAAAACGACTCAATTTCAACTTATTGAATCAGAAAAAATGGCAGCATTGGGAAACTTAGTGGCGGGTGTCGCTCATGAAATCAATACTCCGATTGGGATTAGTGTAACAGCCGCATCGGTATTAGCGGAAGATACCACTGATTTTTCTAATATTTATCAGAGCGGCAAAATGAAACGTGCCGATTTAGAAACATTTTTAGATACGGCGAGAGAAAGCAGTCGCATGATTTTAGCGAATCTCAAACGGGCGGCTGACCTCGTTCAAAGTTTTAAACAAGTGGCGGTAGATCAGTCGAGTGAGTCACAACGCTGTTTTTATCTCAAAGAGTATCTTGAAGAAATTATCCTCTCATTAATTGGAAATTTAAAGAAGACTAAACATACGATTAAAATTACAGGCGATGCCAATCTCACCCTGAATAGTTATCCAGGTGCTTTATCTCAGATTGTGACCAATTTAGTTATGAACTCCCTAATCCATGCTTACGCTGAAGAAGAGGCTGGACAGATTCAGCTAGATTTTCAGCGAGAAGGCGAACAGCTCATCTTGCAATATTCTGATGATGGTCAAGGTATAAAACCTGAAAATATAAGTCAAATATTTGACCCTTTTTTTACGACCAATCGAAGTCAGGGGAACACTGGCTTAGGCTTGCATATTGTTTATAACCTGATTACCCAAAAACTGCGGGGAACAATCCAGTGTGAGAGCCAAGTCGGTAGGGGGACAAAATTTACTCTTAAATTACCCATAACACAGAGGTAGATTAACAGAAGAAAACTCTGATGATTTCCTGAGTCATACTCAATCCGGGTTGGCTATCCCCTCTTTTAAAGTAACCACAGAGCTACAGAGAGTGCACAGAAGAGAATAAACAGATGAAGGGGTTTATAGCTGCGGATTGGGTATCTTCTGCCATCTATTTAAATTGAGCAAGTCTAGGCTACTACCGTTACCCCTGATGAATGATTAGCTAGCCAATCGAACCCAACACCAGTTATGCAGGGGAGTTAGAAATTAGGATTGATCATCTAGGAGTAGGCTTCATGTCAGAGACGAATCAAAACCTGCCTTTTTTTCAAGAGGAGGAAAGCGAAGATTTATTATTTATTGAAGATACATCGGAACAACCACAAACAGGGGAAACGTGGAAAATCTTGATTGTGGATGATGATGCCGAGGTTCATCAGGTGACAAAATTAGCTTTAAAAAATTTTGTTTTTGAGGACAAAACTTTAACCTTCTTAAGTGCATATTCAGGACACGAAGCTAAACAAGTTATCGCCAAAAATCTAGATTTAGCCATGATATTACTCGATGTAGTCATGGAAAAAGATGATGCTGGATTGGAGGTTGTTAATTATATTAGAAGTTCTTTAAAAAATGAATTTGTACAAATTATTATTCGCACGGGACAACCGGGTAAGTGCCCAGAGACAGTGGTCATTTTAAATTATGAAATCAACGATTATAAAACAAAAACTGAATTAACCAAGCCCAAGCTCTTGACAGCCGTCGTGACAGCGTTAAGAACCTTTAGTGAAATTAAAAAGCTGGATAGCACTAAAGCTGAAATGGAGCGACTGGCGCAAGAAAATGCCAAGCTGTATCATCAAGCCAAGTATTATTCTCAGCTTCTAGAGGCTAAAGTCGAGGAGCGAACGCGGGAATTAACAGCCAAAGAAGCTCGACTGGCTGAAGCTCAACGACTGGCTCATGTAGGAAGTTTTGAATGTGATCTAAACACCAAAAAAGTTAGTTGGAGTGAAGAATTGTTCCGGATTTTCGGGCTAAAACCCGAGCAAGGAGAACCCCATCATGAGAGAATTCAGGCATTAATTCATCCTGATGATCGCAAATTTTGGTCAACATCATTAACTGAAGCGATCGCAGGCGCAAGACATGATGAATTAGAAGTTCGGATTGTGCGTCCGGATGGAGTGGTTCGGCATATCTGCCTTAAACTACAAGCGATTAGCGACAATGAAGGGAGGCTGATTAAATTCTTTGGTACGGTGCAAGATATCAGCGATCGCAAAGAAACAGAAGCCGCACTGCAAAACGCTTTAACCGCCGCAGAAGTTGCCAACTGCGCCAAGAGCGAATTTATCGCCAATATGAGTCATGAACTCCGCAACCCCCTGAATGGCATTCTCGGATACGCGCAAATCCTGCAACGTGATAAAACGGCAAGTCCCAAGCAACAAGAGGGCATCAATATTATTTACCAATGCGGTTCCCACCTCCTCACCTTAATTAACGATCTTTTAGATATTGCTAAAATCGAAGCCCAAAAAATGGAACTCCTGCCTACCGAGTTTCATTTCCCAACCTTCCTATTTAATATCCAACAAATCTTTCGTCTGCGTGCTGAACAAAAACAAATTGATTTTACTTACCAACCCAATCCCAACTTACCTTCAGCAATTTGTGCTGATGAAAAACGTCTACGACAAGTCTTAATTAACCTCTTAAGTAATGCCATCAAATTCACGAATACAGGTAGAGTAACATTTAAAGTTGAGGTATTAGAAAATGGGAAAAAAGCCGAAAAAAAGTCTCAATCGGCAATCCCAAACTTAAAATCTAAAGTCTCCCATCAAAGGATTCGTTTTCAAATTGAGGATACAGGCATTGGGATGAATCCCACCCAATTAGCCAAAATATTTTTACCGTTTGAACAAGTGGGAGATACTTGGCGCAAGGTGGAAGGCATTGGCTTAGGATTAGCCATTAGCAAAAACCTCGTTTCGCTGATGGGAGGCGAACTCTTGGTAGAGAGTACCCTGGGGAAAGGCAGTATTTTTCGTGTCGAAATTAATCTGCCCCTTGCCTCAGTAGAGATTGATTCAGCTTCGCTCCAATCCTCCGACATCATCATCGGATTTCAAGGAAAAAGCCGGAAAATTCTAGTGGTTGATGATGCTTTTGCCAATCGCTCCGTCATCGCCAACATGTTAGAACCTATCGGCTTTGAAGTGATTGAGGCAGCGGATGGGCAAGAAGGGATCGAAAAAGCCACCGAACAAAAACCTGATTTAATTATCACCAACCTGATGATGCCTGTGATGAATGGGTTTGATATGACGCAACGCCTACGTCGCTTACCCGAATGTCAGGATACACTCGTGATTGCCTCCAGTGCTTCCGTGTTTGAGATTGATCGGCAAAAAAGCCGGGACGCAGGTTGTGATGATTTTATCCCTAAACCCATCCAATCCGAAGAACTGCTAGAAAAAATACAGAACTGCTTAGGCGTCGTTTGGATCACAGAATCATTGGATGCATCGACAAGGAACAACCCAGAGGTAGGCGAAATCATTGCCCCACCTCCTGCGGAATTGGTTACGTTATACCAAGCGGCTCAAATCGGGGATATTGCAGGCATTGAAGAGGAAGTCACTCGCCTTAGGCAACTGGCTCCTCAATATGTTGCCTTTACCAACAAACTGCTACAACTCGCTCAAGAGTTTGAAGAGCAGGAAATCCTGAAACTGGTCGAACAATATATTTCCAAGTCATAACAATGTTAACTGCCAACCCAAGCACCATCTTGATTGTTGATGACCAACCGACGAATCTCAAGATGCTGTTTAGCTTCTTGCAAGAATCTGGCTTTAAAGTTCTGGTGGCACAGAGTGGGGAAAGTGCCATCACCAAGCTGGACAAGGTAGCACCGGACTTAATCTTGTTAGATGTAATGTTACCAGGACTCGATGGGTTTGAGACTTGTCGGCGTCTGAAAGCAACGGCCGAAACACAAGATATTCCAGTGATTTTTATGACGGCGCTGTCTGAGTCCCTCGATAAGATTAAAGGATTAAAAGTCGGTGCGGTTGATTATATTACGAAACCATTCCAGCAAGAAGAAGTCTTAGCACGAATTGAGAATCAACTGAAGATCCGAAGACTCTCTGTGCAACTCGAAGCACAAAATCAACAACTGCAACAGTCGCAATCATTACTCGCTAGTGTTTTGCATACCTCCCAAGATGGGGTGATGGTGTTTGAGGCGATTCGGGATAGTCGGGGTAAAATTGTCGATTTTAAGTGGATTTTAGCCAACCCGGCAGCCGAAAAAATGACGGGGCGAACCTCTCACGAGTTGCTGGGAAAGCAACTGCTGGTGGAACTGCCGGGAAATCGTGAGGCGGGCTTATTTGATCGGTATGTCACTGTTGTTGAGACGGGTATACCCCAAGAGCGGGAAATCTATTATGACTATGACAGCATCAAGGCTTGGTTTGTCTATGTTGCGGTTAAGTTGGGTGATGGCTTCGCGGTAACATTCCGGGATATCACCGATCGCAAGCAGGCGGCTGATGCTCTGCTGATTGCTCAAAAACGTCTAGAGTACTTACTCTCCTCTAGCCCAGCCATTATTTATACCTGCAAGCTTGACAACTACAGAGCCACCTTTATCAGCGAGAATACCACTCTCTTGCTCGGTTACACCGCCCAGGAATTCCTAGAGGATTCGCGCTTCTGGGAAAGCCATATCCATCCAGACGACAAAGAGGGCATCTTGGCTCAATTCCCACAGCTATTTGAGCTGGAGCAGCACTCTTTTGAATACCGCTTTTTACACAAAGACGGGACTTATCGTTGGCTGTTGGATGTTGTCATGTTAGTGCGTGACGAGCAGGGAAATCCCATTGAGTACATTGGCTCCATGAGCGACATTACCCAACGTAAGCAGGTTGAAGCAGAACTGCAAGAAAGCCAGCGTTGGCTCTCTGCCATCACAGAAGCGAATCCCAATATTTTGTATGTTCATGACTTGATAGAGCGGCGTAACGTCTATATCAACCGCGAAGTTTACACCATTTTGGGTTACACCCCAGAAGAAGTGCAGCAGATGGGTATGGTTGTACTGCCAACCCTGATGCACCCGGAGGATTTCGCCAGCGTTCCGAAACATTTCCAACGCTTTGAATCTGCTCAAGATGGCGAAATCTTAGAGTTTGAGTACCGGATGAGACATAAAAAGGGTGAATGGCATTGGCTGTTTGCACGAGAGACGGTGTTTACCAGAAACACCGACGGGAAGCCAAAGCAGATTTTGGGTACGGCAACAGATATTAGCGATCGCAAACGGGTTGAGGAGGAATTGACAAAGAGTGAAGAACGCTGGCAACTCGTCAACAAGGGCACCCATGAAGGGATTTGGGACTTGAACCTGAAAACCAATGAAGCCTTCAGATCCAGCCGATGGATGGAAATGCTGGGTTATGAAGACTACGAAATTGGGGGCGACAATCAGGAGTGGACAGCACGCCTTCATCCCGATGATCTAGAGCGGGTGATGCAAATCAAGCAAGATTATCTGGAGCAGAAAATCCCGAATTACGCTGTAGAGTTTCGCCTTCAGTGCAAAGATGGCAGCTACAAATGGATTTTAGGACGAGGACAAGCCGTCTGGGATGAAGCGGGGAATCCCGTGCGGATGGTTGGCTCGAATACGGACATTAGCGATCGCAAAGCCATTGAAATCGCCTTGCAGCAAAGTGAAGCTCGCATCCAAAACTTGGCTGCCAATGTACCCGGAATGCTTTATGAATTTCTGCGAGACTCAGATGGTTCTTATCGTTTTACTTATGTGAGTTCCGGTTGCCGGGATATTAATGAATTAGAGCCAGAGCAGCTTTTAGAAAATCCCACCTTAGGCTTTGCACTGACTCATCCCGATGACATAGCCAGCCTCTTTGAATCGATCGAAACCAGCGCCCAAACCATAGAGCCTTGGGTATGGGAAGGGCGAATCATGACACCCTCTGGAAGGCTCAAATGGATTCGAGGCGCGGCTCGACCTGAACGTTGCGACAATGGAACAATTCTGTGGCATGGTTTAGTGATTGACGTGAGCGATCGCAAAGCCGCAGAACTGGAACTTCAGACGGCTAAAACCGCTCTAGAACGGCAAATCCAGCGAGTCTTATTGCAAGAGAGAATTACTCAAGAGATTCGCTCTAGCTTAAATCCCAAGCAAGTGTTTCAGACGGCTGCCATCCAAATTGGCAAAGCGTTTGGCGTTAATCGTTGCTTGATTCATACCTACATTGACTACCCAACTCCCCTGATTCCTTTAGTGGCAGACTATAAGCCACCAGGATTAGTCTCGCTTCTCAATCTCGAAATTCCAGTGATTGGCAATCCCCACGTCCAGGTGATGTTAGCCGAAGACCAAGCCCTTGCCTCTGATAATATCTACACCGAGCCATTGTTAAAAGGCGCTTTATCCCTATGCCAGCAACTGGGTCTCAAGTCCATGCTAGCCGTTCGGACTTCTTATCAAGGAAAACCCAATGGAGCGATTGGTCTGCATCAGTACGATCACTTCCGCCATTGGACTCAAGAAGAGATTGAATTTATAGAATCGGTAGCGGCGCAACTAGGAATTGCGATCGCCCAAGCCAATCTCCTCGAACAGGAAAAACAACAGCGTCAAGAACTGGCGCTGCAAAATCATGCTCTAGAGAAAGCTAAACTTGAAGCTGAAGCCGCAAACCGCGCCAAAAGCCACTTTTTGTCCAAAATGAGTCATGAACTGCGTACTCCCCTCAACGCCATCCTTGGTTTTACTCAACTGATGGCTCGTGACCAGTCGATGACCCCAGAATACAAAGAATATCTCGAAATCATCAATCGTAGTGGTGAGCATTTACTAGAGCTAATCAATGACATTTTGTCAATGTCTCAAATAGAGGCCGGTCAAGTCACTTTGAATAAAAATCGCTTTGACTTGTATCGCCTGCTCGATTCTTTAGAAGAAATGCTGGGACTCAAAGCCACATCCAAAGGTCTGGAACTGATATTTGAACGAGCCTCCGATGTCCCCCAATACATCCAAACCGACGAAAGTAAATTGCGTCAAACCCTAATTAATCTGTTGGGAAACGCGATCAAATTTACTCAAACGGGTCGTGTCATACTGCACGTAGGAATGGGAGCCAGGGGAAACAAGGCAGGGCTGTTTCCTCTCCCCCAATTTCCCCTGCCCACTTCCCGCCTGTGGTTTGAAGTTGAAGACACTGGCCCTGGGATCGCCCCTGAAGAACTCAGTAGCTTATTTGACCCGTTTGTACAAAGCGAAACGGGTCGCCAGTCAATGGAAGGTACGGGATTAGGTCTACCGATTAGCCAACAATTTGTACGCCTCATGGGGGGAGAAATTGCCGTTACCAGTACCCCCGGTCGAGGAGCCATTTTTAGGTTCGATATCCAGATTGGCTTGGCCACAGCGGCGGATAAAAAACCGGTATCCGGTAAACGGCGGGTGATGGGTTTAGAGCCAAATCAACCGTCCTATCGTCTTTTGATTGTTGAGGATGGTGCTGTCAATCGCAAACTGCTGGTTAAGATACTCGAACCCCTAGGGTTTGAAGTCCGCACAGCGACGAATGGTCAGGAAGGAGTCAGCTTGTGGGAGAGTTGGTCACCCCATCTCATCTGGATGGATGTGATCATGCCTGTTATGGACGGGTATGAGGCTACCCAATACATTAAGCAAACCCCAAACGGTCAAAAGAGTGTGATTATTGCCCTAACGGCCAGTGCTTTTGAAGAGCAGCAAGAAGCCATCTTAAAAGCTGGCTGTGACGATTTTTTGCCGAAACCTTTCCAGCGGGAGGTACTCCTAGAAAAGATAGCTCATCACTTGGGAGTGCGCTATATCTATGAACAGCAGGACACGCCCACTTTAGCCCAGCCATCTGCGCCAGTTCAGCCGTTGAAACCCGATGCGTTGACCGTCATGCCTGCTTCTTGGGTGATACAACTCCATCAAGCTGCCCTTTATGCCGATGACGAGCTGATGAAGCAGCTGATTGAGCAAATTCCTTTAGAGCATGGCTCTTTGCGTCGAGCTTTGAGAGCTTTGATCGATAACTTCCTTCTCGAGCAAATCATCAATTTGACTGAACCCGCTAGGCCATGAATAGCAACCCGGTATTAGTCCCTTTAGCAGACATCCTAGTTGTTGACGATACACCCGACAACCTGCGCCTTCTTTCTACCATGCTGAGTGAACAAGGGTATAAAGTGCGGAAAGTCATCAATGGGTCGCTAGCGCTCAGAGTCGTTTCGATGGCTTCGCCCGACCTGATTTTGCTCGATATTAATATGCCTCAGATGAATGGTTATGAGGTCTGTGAGAAGCTCAAAGCCGACCCAAAAACGGCGGACATTCCGGTAATTTTTATCAGCGCTCTTGATGATGTGTGGGATAAGGTCAAAGCCTTTGAAGTCGGTGGTGTAGACTACATCAGCAAGCCATTCCAGTGTGAAGAGGTTTTGGCTCGTGTCAAGAATCAATTGACTCTGCGTTGGCTCTCTAAGCAACTCAGCGACCAAAACGCACGTCTGCAACAAGAAATTTGCGATCGCCAACAGGTGGAGGAGGCTCTGCGGCAATCGGAAGCACGAGAACGAGAAAAAGCCCAAGAATTAGAAGCTACATTGAGCGAATTGAAACGAACCCAAGCCCAATTAATTCAATCGGAAAAAATGTCGAGTCTGGGACAATTAGTCGCCGGTGTTGCCCACGAAATTAACAACCCCGTCGGCTTTATTTACAGCAATCTGTTTCTGGCTCGTCAATATTTTCAAGACCTCAGCCACCTCGTTGAACTCTACCAGCAGGCTTACCCCCATTCCACACCAGAAATTCAGCAAGTCGTTTCTGAACTCGATTTAAATTTTCTGGGAGAAGATTGGCAGAAACTGATGAATTCAATGCAGGTGGGAGCCGAGCGTATCCAAGGGATTGTACTCTCTCTACAAAGCTTTTCAAAACTGAATAATTCAGACATAAAAGCTGTGGATATTCATGAGGGCATCAACAATACTTTACTGCTTTTACAGCATCGGCTTAGGGCAGAAGGCGATCGCCCCCAAATTGAGGTAATTAAAAACTATGGTCAACTGCCAAAAGTGACCTGTTATGCGAGCCAGCTGAATCAGGTGTTTATGTATTTACTCTCGAATGCCATTGATGCTCTGGACAACCAACCCGTTCCACGACAGATTACCATCCACACAGAAATAGGGAGTGGAGAGTGGGAAGTAGGGGCGGTGCCCTTGTGCCCGCCCCGGAATGGGGAAGAATTCTCCTCCACAGCCTACTCCTATTGCCTACTGCCTACTCCCTCAGTGGTTATTCGCATTGCCGACAATGGTATGGGGATGAGTCCGGAAGTACTGCATCAGATATTTGACCCGTTTTTTACCACCAAGGCAGTAGGACGTGGCACAGGCTTGGGGTTAGCCATTTGCTACCAGATTGTGATAGAAAAACACAAAGGTCAAATCCGTTGTGTTTCTACCCCAGGAGAAGGCACTGAATTTATCGTGAAGATTCCAGTCCTACAAGAATACCTCCTCAGTGAGGCGAGTCCTTAGTATGGGCTCTGTCTGCAAACTTTGAGGAAGACTTCACTCTCGCGGTGGGTGTTGTTGCAAGAAATCGTTTGTTATCCCTGGAAAAGAAGTCAATATTAGGGAAAATCATGAATTCGACGAGTATTATACCTCAACTAGGCTTAGTATGTATCACCGCCTCTAAAGAGGTACGCTACTCCACGGTCACGCGGAAGCGATTGTTGCAGTTATCAGAGACTGAGCAAGAGGAAATTCTGCGCAATTTGTATGCAAAAAATCTACAAAACTTGAATAGTGCTATTGATTTTTGCCTCAATAATCAACTTCGACTTTACCGAATTACTTCTAATCTTTTCCCCTTCGCTGATACTGAATTAGGAGAAAGAATTCTCAATGATTTCAATGAAGAGCTGCAAAAAACGGGTCAACGTGCACTGACGGCGGGCATCCGAATAGTGGTGCATCCCGATCAGTTCGTTGTCCTCAGTTCGGATAAGCCAGAAGTCGTTGCCAATAGCATCAAAATTCTTCAGATGCACGCGATGATTCTGGATAAGCTAGGGCAACCCCGATCGCCTTGGGCCACGATGGAGATTCATGGGGGGAAAAGCGATCGCTCTCCTGCGTTAGTTCAAGTCATCGGCAACTTACCAGAGGCCATTCGCTCCCGACTCGCACTGGAAAACGACGAATATGCCTACAGCGCCGAGGAGATTTTAGCCGTTTGTCGCCAAGCTGGGGTGCCAATGGTCTTTGACGCCCACCACCACGTTATTCATGAAGGTTTAGACAGTTACGACCATCCCAGCGTTGCCCAAATGCTGACAGAAGCACGAAGCACTTGGTCGGTGCCAGAATGGCAGATGGTGCATATCTCCAACGGGCGCGAATCATTTAGTGACCGCAACCATAGCGACTTGATTAGCGTGATGCCGAGTTCCTATCGCCACGCTCCCTGGATTGAGATTGAAGCGAAACACAAAGAAGAAGCGATCGCTAAGTTGCGAGCAGAATGGTTACCAACCCTGACTCCAGCCCTGCAACCCATGAACTGATACTGAGCGAAACTGGCTTTAAAGCGGCATCACATCGTGAAAGCGGTTAAAATCAAGTACGCGCCGCCCATCCGGTTTCTTGGAGAAAATATCAACAAAGCGCATGTTCCACAGAATTTCGTCAGTAATGTAGTAGTGACGAGCGTGAACAGTCTGTGAAACCGTTTCATCAATGCCGGTGAGGGTGACAACAATATCTGTTTGCACCTCTTCTAGTGACTCTGGTGTTGCTCCATATAAAGGGCTATCCTCATCAATCACATGCATCACGATCCAACTCAGTGCAAAGGTTCGTGTTTGGCTCCGAAGCAGTTTGAGGTCGTAAAATCGGCGGATGGAAAGACCTTCCGTCGTGACTTCATCGCGCAGCAAGCTTAACCCAATTTGGGCTTCGAGAATCTGGTTACGGCGCTCATTGGCTACACGTAACATCAGGGTGGGCAACCCATTATGGGGGGTAATCACTGCCACACGACTGAAGAGAACTCTGGCTGTAGGGCGGGAGAAGCGGGCAAACATCAGTCCCGTAGCCATTGCTACTCCCAACAAACCCACTAGCGATTCAATTGCAACGAGCAGGTTAGCGTAGTCGGTTTGGGGATACATTGCCCCGTAGCCAATAGTCGCCATCGTCTGAATGCTGAAGAAGAAGGCATCTAAGAACGATCCAGGACGGGCGCTCTTAATACAATCTCCTCCTGCCAAGTACAACAGGGCAAACAGGGCGTTAGTGGTGATATAGAAAATTGCTGTCAGCCCAAAAAACTGAGGCCAATCCAGCATGAGCAGCAAATGGTAAGGATCGCTCCAATAGGAGTGCGACATCCCTTTTCTGACAACGTCAAAGCGTCGATTACTCACGATATCGAACCGTTTCTTTCTGTTCACGCGGCGCATGGGGAGGAGCGATTGCCCGAAAAGGGCAGCGCGAAGCGATCGAGGCGTTTTATCCATTAATTACGAATTATCAATTACGAATTACGAATTTTTCATTGGTAGCATGAATTTGTTATACCAAAAGCATGAGTAGACAAAGAAAACGATCTATAGAGAATTTGAGAGTTCCCACCCGAGGGTTGCGTCAATCCCTCTCCGTCTTCCGCTACAGTGGACGGGCATTGGAATTAGTCTGGACAACAAACCATACCCTAACGATTGTGCTGGCGATTCTAACACTGGTAGCCGGTTTGTTACCTGGTGCGATCGCATACATCGGGAAGTTAATTGTAGATAGCGTTGTTTTAGCCTCCCGCTCAGGTGTGGAAGCTCATCGCTGGACAGCATTGGAGTATGTGGGGTTAGAAGCGATCGCTGTTATGGCATTAGCGGCAACACAACGAGGACTCACCGTCTGTCAATCCCTGCTGCGAGTCCTGCTGGGGCAACGGGTGAATGTTTTGATTCTAGAAAAAGCACTCACTCTCGACCTCACCCACTTCGAGAACTCTGAGTTTTATGACAAAATCACTCAGGCACGCCATGAAGCCTCCCAGCGTCCCCTTTCTTTGGTGATGCGAACCTTTGGATTGATTCAGTCCGCCCTTGCCTTAGTCACGTATGGCGGTTTACTGCTGAACTTCTCATTCTGGGCTGTATTAGTCTTGGTTGTCGCGGCGGTTCCTCCCTTCATTGCCGAAACTCGCTTTGCTGGGGAAGCGTTTCGCCTGTTCCGTTGGCGATCACCGGAAACCCGACAGCAGCATTATTTAGAAACCTTAATTGCCCGCGAAGACTATGCCAAGGAGGTTCAGCTTTACCAACTTGGCTCCACGATGCTACAACGTTACCGTGATATCTTCCTTCGCCTTTACGATGAAGACCGCGATCTCACCATCCGTCGAGGCTTCTGGGGCTACCTCTTAAGCTTGCTGAGTACGGCGACATTTTACGCCGCTTACGCTTGGATTGTGGTGGAAACCATCTGGGGTCGCATTTCCTTGGGGGATATGACCATGTACCTCACCGTATTCCGGCAAGGACAATCCACCTTTGCGGGTGCCTTAACGTCGATTGGCGGCATGTATGAAGATAATCTGTATCTCTCCAATCTTTACGAATTTTTGGAGCAGAATGTGCCTAAACCCAAGGGAAAAGCGCGTCAGGGTGTAATTCTGGGGGATGGAATGCGCTTTATCGACGTTTCCTTCACCTATCCAGGAATTGCCAAACCAGCGCTGAAAAACATTTCGCTTCATCTTAAACCCGGTGAGAAATTAGCGATCGTGGGTGAAAATGGTTCGGGAAAGACCACCCTGATTAAGCTGTTAACTCGACTCTATACTCCAGATTCAGGACACATTCTTCTGGATGGTTTGGATTTGCAAGAGTGGGATATCGAGGTACTGCGCCAAAGAATCGGTGTGATTTTTCAGGACTTCGTGCGTTACCACTTCACCGTCGGTGAGAACGTAGGCGTGGGGGATGTAAACCATTTAGAAGACGCAGAACGTTGGGAAGATGCCTCAGACAAAGGCATGGCTCGACCCTTTATTGAAATGCTACCAGAAGGTTTTGCCACCCAGTTAGGGCGATGGTTTAAAGGAGGACAAGAACTCTCCGGGGGTCAATGGCAGAAAATTGCCCTATCCCGTGCCTTTATGCGGACGGGTGCAGACATCTTAGTCCTAGATGAGCCCACAGCGGCAATGGATGCAGAGGCCGAGGTGCGAATTTTTGACCACTTCCGCACCATTACCCAAAATCAGATGGTTGTCCTCATTTCCCACCGTTTCTCCACCGTGCGGATGGCTGACACCATTGTCGTCATGGCAGATGGAGAAATCATTGAGCAGGGAACACATCAAGAGTTATTGCAACTAGGAGGACGCTACGCTCGACTGTTCACACTTCAGGCGGCAGGATATCAATAGAGCATGGTGAAGATATAGAGTACACAAGCCTAGAACCTGTTTACTCTCCCTATGTAGAAGAAAAAAAACTCTACTCATTCCTAATTCCTCTCCTTTTCTTCCTCCTCTGAGTTCTCTGGGTCTCTGTGGTTCGTTAAAAACACCCTTCACCGTAGAGTGTCAGTGAAATCCTGTTATACCAATTGGGTTTGAGTTTGACACATATTCTTTAATT
>NZ_DATNPA010000402.1:0-2129 GCF_036703385.1 Allocoleopsis sp.
CCTTTGAGGCAGGAAATGGAAGCAATGATTGCAGAGATGGGCTTAAGTTCTTTAATCGAACTGACGGGATTTGAGTCAGATCGGAAAAAGTTGTTAAAGAAAATCAGGGAATCTCACATGATGTTGTTTACTCATGTCACCCCAGAATCGCCACGCTGCCTGATCGAGTCGCTAATTAGCGGGACGCCCATTATTGGCTATCACAGTGAGTACGCTGAGGACTTGGTGAGCAACCACGGTGGAGGAATGTTCGTGCCCGTGGAAGATTGGGAACAACTCGGCAATCTGATCGCTAAATTGTCGAACGACCGACAATATTTGTCAACACTAATCGAAGAGGCTGGCGAGAACGGTGCCCGCTTCAATGATCAAGCGGTCTTCCGCCAACGGAGTGAGCTGATCAAAAAGCATCTGTCTGAGGCAGAACAGGTAAGTATGAACTATGAAGTATTTAATTACTCCACTCCCCTGGGTTAGGCGGTTGTCAGGGTGAACATCTACTGATAATTTCTCTTCTTACTTCATCTCAGGTGACCCCCCTTTTGCCTCTCATCTGATATCAAATCCACTTTTATAATCCCCCTTTCAATGCAAGTGATTTTTCTTCATCAGCCTCCCCTGCTTTCTTAAAAAAGGGATAATACACCGAGCTTGAGATATACCTCTTCTTGTTTTCATTTATTGTGCTAGAGTTTCCAACTCGTAGAGTACAAAACTTTGGGGAGGAATTTTTACTTCCTGCTCACGGATTAGTTTTTCTGGCACGGTAGAGCCTGAACCCATCCATTTCTCATCGGATGAATCCAGGATTTTCCGCCAGATTCCACCGGGAGAGGTTTGACAAGTGACCTCTTTATCATTGAAGTTCATGATGCAGAAGATTTGGTCGCCACTACTTCCACGCCGGAGGAACAGGAGCTTATCTTCTTCAACGGCAAAAGCTTCTAGATTTTGCTTATCGAGTTGTTTGAGGGCAGGCAAGGTGCGGCGTAACTGAATTAAATGTTGATAAAGTTCTAGCATTATTTGGTGTCTGCCCTCTTGCCGTTTATCCCAGTTTAACTGGCATCTTTGGAACGTCTCAGTACTAAAGGGATCGATGAACTCTCCTTCTATATGAAAAGCTGCAAAGTCTTTCTTTCTCCCCTCTCTCACTACCTCAACTAATTCCGGATCGGTATGACTCACGAAGTAGAGAAAGGGTGCATCTTCTGCATACTCTTCACCCATAAAGATTAAAGGAATATTTGGAGCAAGCAAAAGAACAGCAGCAGCAAGTTTTAACGCTTCAAATGATACTAAGTGAGTTAAACGTTCACCTAGCGCTCGATTGCCGACTTGGTCGTGGTTTTGGGTAAAAACGACAAATTGATGACCGGGGATAGCGCTTGAATTACTGCCATGAAATTTTTTGCGAAACGGTGAGTATTGTCCGGAGTAGACAAAAGTTTCTTTAAACGCCTTTGCCATCTGTTGGCAGGTACCGTAATCTACGTAATACCCAGCCTGTTCACCCGTTAGTAGGGTATGCAAGCAATGGTGGAAAGCATCATTCCATTGGGCATCGATACCATAGCCCCCTGATTCAATGGGACGAATTATCTTAGTATCACTTAAATCATTCTCTGCTGTTAGGTAAAGTTTCCGACCTTGTTTTTGAGAAAGGGCATTAACGTTTTCTGCGAGTTCTTGTAGGAAGTGTTTGACACCAATATCGTATAGGTGGTCGCTGGCATCTAAGCGTAGAGCGTCAATGTGATAGTTTTCAAACCAATACAGGGCGTTTTCCATAAAGTAATTACGCACACCGTAGCTATATTCACCATCAAAGTTAATGGCATTGCCCCAAGCTGTTTTATAGTGGGCTGTGAAGTATGGCCCATAGTCACTGAAGTAGTTTCCTTCTGGGCCAAAGTGATTATAAATTACGTCGAGGATGATTGATATCCCTTGTAGGTGTGCTGCATCGACAAGTTTTTTTAATCCTTCAGAACCCCCGTAGGAATGTTGCGGCGCGAAGGGGAAAACGCCATCATACCCCCAATTTCGATCGCCCGGAAATTGTCCGATTGGCATCAGTTCGATCGCATTCACCCCAAATTCGTACAACTCTTGTAACCGAGGGATAA
>NZ_DATNPA010000403.1:0-10490 GCF_036703385.1 Allocoleopsis sp.
ACTTTCGCAGAGAGTTCAGGGCTGTGGAATATGAGGGCTTGCCATTTCCTAACTAATCGAGCAATATGTCAGGCATCACCGAAACATCCCTAAAGCTTATTGAACAGAGGTGCAATGTGAATACACCATCGGGATACCCAAGGGGCGTTTTTCTTCACTTCCAGGCTTGGGAATCCATACCCGTCGTGTTGGTTTGACCCTTGATTTTAGTTTTAAGTTGGCAACTAGGGCGAGACGTGCTGCTGGGGATAGCGACTTGATGCCATCCACTCCTGCTGTCTTCTTGCCATTGTTGTCTTGTGTTACCCGACGAACCGAGAGACACTTTGCTGACCAAGAGCGCATCAAGGTTTTCTGTAGTTTCCGGACTGCCTTGACATCACCACGCTGTGAGGCTTTGTAGATTCGCGTTTGGAGCTTGAAAACCACACGTTCTAACTTTCGCCAGGGTGCGTCCTTCCATTCCACCGTCAGATTGTTCTGCGTTTTAGACATATATACTCGGACTAACAACTCTACATTCCAAATCACCGTGTCTCTGTCTGCATATCCCCCGCATTACCAGGGGCATTGGCTTCTGAGACAATCCCACCCTCCTATAGCATCCGGTTAGCACCTGCTCCTGGTATTCGACCTCCAGGAGAGCTTATGGAAGGGTTACTTCGTTCCTGATAACCATTGTTTGAATCTTTAGAGTGATGCTGTCCACCGGGTTTTGTGGGGATGCTTACTGGTCATTCGGGGAATTGCCAGCCCCATAAGCCTTTACCTTTTGGTCTAGCCTGTCAGCCTGATTTGGCTAGTTCTAAATGACGATGGTTCAGACGCATCTTCAAGCGATTGCTTTACTCATGGATTCTTGCAAGACGGGTTTCCAGATTTAGGCTTCCAGATACCGTCCTATTACCCCGCTGCATTGGTCAGTTGAGGTTGCTAGTCTCTCCTGTGGGGGATATGCTGTCACCACTAGCATCTATGGGGAGGGACTTAAACGTTCTAGGATACTGGTTTTTCACCCTCATGGTTATCAAGTTGTCAAGGTTCTGTTTGAACCAGGCGGTCATCCCCTCAAAGCCTTTATAGGGATTGGGTTTCAGACCAACGAATCACAGCCCCGCCTTTTAGGCGGGGGATGAATGAATGCTTTGCGTACTGTTCAGTTCAAGTGACATAGATTTAATGCTGAGAAAAAGTACCCACTAGGGTACCGCCCCGCTCTGGTGAAATTACTGATAATCGTGCATAGCTGCTTCGCGGTCAGATTACAAACCGTGAGCATTTTCCTAGTAAAGGAGTCAGGTAAATGACTGTCGGCTTACCCCAACAACGCAGTTGTGGCACGATGAGTGTCCATTATCGGCTTTTAACCACCGATCTAACCTACGCGAGAAACCGACGAGAAATTGAAAACCGCACACTGGAATATGCACGACGTGGATTTGATGCTGCCAGAAGCGGCATCACAGTTATCCCTGTGGTCGTTCATGTTGTCTATAATACCCCTGAGCAAAACGTTTCAGAAGAGCAAATTCGCAGTCAGATTGATGTATTAAATCGCGATTTTCGCAAGCAAAATTCAGATATTGCCTCAATTCCGGCTGCTTTTCAACCCTTGGCAGCAGATGCCCGGATTGAGTTTGTCCTGGCAACCACTGATCCTAATGGCAATCCCACCAACGGCATTACCCGAACCGCCACCACCGCAACAGGATTTGCAGATGATGATCGCGTCAAATCGGCGGCAACAGGGGGTGCAAATCCGTGGCCGAGCGATCGCTACTTAAACATCTGGGTCTGCCAGATGAGTGGGGGGTTGCTGGGCTACGCTCAGTTCCCAGGTGGTCCGGCTGCCACCGATGGCGTGGTGATTACCCATACTGGCTTTGGCACCATCGGCACGGCAGCCGCCCCTTTTAACTTAGGTAGAACCACAACCCACGAAATTGGTCACTGGCTGAACTTACGTCATATTTGGGGAGATGATGGCAACGGCTGTAACGGCAGTGACTTTGTCAATGACACGCCCAACCAAGCAGGTCCGAACTTCGGCAAGCCTAGCTTCCCCCGTGTGACTTGTAGTAATGGCCCTAATGGTGATTTGTTCATGAACTACATGGACTACACCGATGACGCTGCCATGTTCATGTTCACCGCAGGGCAGGTTGTAAGAATGCAAGCCGTGCTAGATAACGAGAGAGCTAGTATTGGTACAACGCGCAGCGACGATAATTTCTACCAGCTCCACAGTGGTGGTGCCATTTGGAAGTACACAGGAACTCCATGTTCGGGAGATAGCTGTCCCGGTTGGCAGAAGCTAGATAACAACTCAGCCACCGTTGCCATTGCGGCAAGCGGCAATAATCTCTACCAGCTCCACAGTGGTGGTGCGATTTGGAAGTACACAGGTACTCCATGTTCGGGAGATAGCTGTCCGGGTTGGCAGAAGCTAGACAACAATCCAGCCACCGTTGCCATTGCGGCAAGCGGCGATAATCTCTACCAGCTCCACAGTGGTGGTGCGATTTGGAAGTACACAGGCACTCCATGTTCAGGAGATAGCTGTCCGGGTTGGCAGAAGCTAGATAATAACCCAGCTACCGTTGCCATTACGGCAAGCGGCAATAATCTCTACCAGCTCCACAGTGGTGGTGCCATTTGGAAGTACACAGGAACTCCATGTTCGGGAGATAGTTGTCCCGGTTGGCAGAAGCTAGATAATAACCCAGCCACCGCGAAAATAAGCAGTAGCGTAGGTATATCAGAGTAGAGCTTCCAGAAATTGTGTTAGCTAAGCCGGATGTTCACCAGTCTGGCTTAGTTTGATGATTCCGATGGAGCTCATATGGTGTCGGGCAAATCACCCATAATAGGATGGGCAAACAACTGCTGCGATCGCTGTCTTTTCGGGTTAGCTTGTGTATTTGGAGCATCATACTCCCTTTAGCCCACGCTGTGTCCGCTCCTTGGCAAATTGAACACAACGCCAGCATTACTCCACCCACTATCGTTCAGGTAATTCCCATGACTTTACCAAGCCAAATTTTTAGGCGGTGGACGCATTCCCGCGAAGAAGATGTGGGAGACACCCTCGTTTATCGACCGAGCGACTATCCATTTCCACCCGCACGAGGTCGGGAAGGGCTAGAATTCCGCGAGAATGGAGAATTCATTCGCTACCAGATTGGTTCCACGGATAGAAGCTTAGCAACTCCTGGAAGATGGAGTGTTCAGGAAACCAACAAGGTAAAAGTTCAGTTTCCCAATCAATCCGCTTCATTGCAAACATTGACAATTTTGGAATGTGATGAACAGATCCTTAAAGTGAGGCAAACAGCAGAGGTAACAGCCAGTGATACCCAACACAAATGAAGCTGGGTAGAATAACTGTCTCTAAAAGGAGCTTGAAGCAGGGCTGTATTTTACCCAACCTCATTTCTGATTGGTATGACTACCTCCTGATAATGATCTCGGCATGATTATCAGGAGGAAATGCAATTGGCAATCATGGATATAGAACTTTGGAAGGTCAAAACTCCATAATTGCTGGCATCACAACTGAATCGATAGCGTGAATCACACCGTTGTCGGTGAGAATATCAGGTTGCAATACGCTTGCCTGATTGACCTTATAGCCGTTGGAGCTATCAATCACAAGGACTGAACCCTCAATCGTTGGTGCTTCATCGATTTCAACTAGGTTATCGCTTCTCACATCCCCAGGGACAACGTGATAAGCGAGAATTTTCTTGAGCTTCGGGATATCTTGTAGCAACTGTTCTAAAGCTCCCTCTGGCATTTGATTAAATGCCGCATCAACGGGTGCAAAGACTGTGAAGGGACCTTCCCCCTTCAGGAGTTCTACCAAATCGGCAGCCTCAACCGCCTTGACTAGCGTGTTGAACGTACCAGCGTTGGCGGCAGTCTCGACGATGTCAGCCATAAGTTTTTTACGGTGTAAAAGAGTGTTCTGTTTTAAGAGTTACAGCAGTTCACGCTGAACAGGCATCTTTCAAAGGTTGGACTTGGGGAAAAGAGTTGAAGGTTGAAGGTTGAAGTTTTGAAGGTTGAGGGTTGAAGGTTGAAGGTTGCAGGTTAGTAAGTTCAACTTGCTAACTTTCAACTCCTCTCCCCAATGCCAATCAAGTGCTGGCAATGATGCCCCGTTCCTGTAACTGCTGCATGAAAAACTCTTCTAAAGTGTTGCGCTCAAGGTTCATAGAAATCAGTTTGGCATCCATTAGGCGCAGGGTAGCGAGGAATTCTTGAGGGTCGCCGTGCAATTGACCGTACCAGGAATCCGCTTCAAAGGCGAGTCCCTTAACCCAGCGTTTGACGATGTCTAAATTACCGTCTTTGCCTCTGACGTGGTAAGTTTCAGTGGTACCGAGTAGGTCATCGAGAGAACCGCTACAGATTAATTCTCCATTAGCCAGGATAGCGACGCGATCGCAAATTTTTTCGACATCCGACAGTACATGGCTATTGAAGAAAATCGTCTTCCCTTGGGCTTTGAGCGAGAGAATAATCTCCCGCATCTGATAACGTCCCATTGGGTCAAGTCCAGACATCGGTTCGTCCAGAAACACCAGTTCTGGGTCATTAATCAGAGCTTGCGCCATTCCAATACGCTGGAGCATTCCTTTAGAATACTGCCGCATCTGCTTTTTCCGGGCATCTAACTTAGACAATCCCACTAAATCGAGTAGTACAGGAATTCGCTGTTGTCGAATGTCGGGTGGAATTTCAAATAGCTCAGCTGTAAACTGCAAAAACTCCCACCCGGTGAGATAGTCGTAGAAGTAGGCGTTTTCTGGCAAATATCCGACTCGTTGCTTGACTTGTGTATTGCCGATGGGACTTCCGAGTAACCATGCTCGTCCTGATGTTGGACGTACAATTCCCAACAGAGTTTTCAAGAGCGTCGTTTTCCCTGCACCATTGGGGCCAAGCAAGCTAAAGGTTTCTCCCTGATAAACGGTAAGGGTGAAGTTTTTCAGAGATTCTATTTTTTGATTTAACCAGAAACCTGTACGATAGACTTTCCTCAGTTCAGAAGTCTGAACAACTGGTATCCGGTCAACAACAGTTAGTGTGGCTGGCACATCGGCAGTAGAATCCATCCTGGTATTAGCGATAGCGCATGTTTCCTCAGTCTCATCATTCCCTATTTTGCCGATTTTCGTGTCAACTCAGAAGATTCTCTTGGAGGAAGCCGTACCATAAACGACTGGGCACATTCTCCACCAATTCTAGGGTTTCGCCACTGGATAACAGAGCGCGATGGTGAGCGATGCCGCTGCCCCCAGCGCCGCTGCCGCCCGAATGTGGTTCCAGAACGTCCAGTTGCCAAGATAGCTGGCCCATAGGTTTGCGCCGTTAGTGCTGTCCGCCTCGACCTTTGCCAGCGCCTCGTTCAGCGGCACATTGAACACGATAGTCACCAGAATGGTGCCGACGAGATAGAGTACGCTGCCCAGGAGCAAGTAAGCGGCACCGGGTTGATGCCACTTTAACACTGAGGAGACAGCCAAAACGATACAAGCCGCAGCTGTTCCGAACAACACCGTCATAAACAACGGATTGATCGCCGTGATATTAATGGATTGCATAGCGGCAATACCTTGCGTCGGCTGGAGTCGGGCAAGGGCGCTCATCACGAAGGACGAGAAGGCGAAGAAGACTCCGGCTATCAGCCCGCAGCCCAGTGCAGAGCAAAGCTTTAATGCGAACTGCTGTTGAGTGATCAGATCTTGCAGCATCGCCTTATACACAGTTACTTTCAAACATAGTAGTTGAGACAGATGCCCAGACGCGGGGACATAGAGAAGATAATCAACATTTTCTTACACACAGATTGCACCTAAAGGCTGTGGCATTCCCCTCTCATCTTGACTTTTAACGACGCATTGCAATTGACGGGTTAGCCGTGTGCTGAGCAACCTGCTGAGCCACCTGAGGGTCGTACAGCCGCAAATAATTCCAGTAGTTGCCAAAAACCTGCTTGACGTAGTCTTGAGTCTCATCAAAGGGGATGGTTTCCACAAATTCATCGGGGTCTATCGGCCGTTGATTTTGTAGCCATCTCGACAAGTTTCCCTGACCGGCGTTGTAACTGGCAACAGCAAGTAAGGAATTATTTTTAAATACCCTATGAGTCTGGTCGAGGAACCAGGTACCTAGCTTAATGTTGTCATTGGGATTTTCGAGAGCATATTTTTTCAAATTTATCTCTTTAGCAGCCCAGGCTCCTGTACTAGGCATCATCTGCATTAAGCCAACAGCACCAGCCTTAGAACGAATGTCTGATTTAAATCGAGACTCTTGGCGAATTAGAGCGGTCACCAGGAGGGGATTCAAATCACGCTGTTGTGCCTGCTCTTCAATAACCTCCACAAACGGAAACGGATACAAGGTGTGCCAGTAAGCAACTTGTTGCTTGATTTGTTGGTATTCAGCTTGCTCTTCCGGAGTATCTCGATCCTCCAGCTTGGAAATTTTGGCAATGCCTTCTAAGTAGTCACCCACACCCACGCGCATGATGCCATCCGTGAACTGTTCGGCTACAGTTGGCTGCAAGCGGTTTTGAAATTCTGCTTGCCAGAGTGTCCAGGCATCCTGGTCTTGACCCAGCTGGTACAATTCTTTCAATGCGGGAGAACCGACAGGCAGTTCGGGCCGCATGGTAGGCAACACCACTTGGGGGTCTAATTGGCGCACAGTGGTGAAGTCTCCAACATTCCAGCCTAGCTGCACAGCCGATCGCCAAGCGTAGTACGATTGGGGGTATTTGGCGATTACCTGCTCAAACGCGACTTTCGCCTGCTGCCTAAGCCCTAGCTTGCTAGCCCATTTCCCGACCCAAAAGCCCGCCTGACGAGCTGGCTCACTGTTGGGGTTAGATACCATAATTGGCCCAGCCCATTGCAACGCCGCTCCTAAATCTCCAGCCTTGGCCTTAGTTTTAGCCATCCGCCATCGATAGTCTGCCGCCGCATCCGAATTACCATGCTGGGTGAGCAACAATTCACGAGCTTGGTTAGCGGCTTGGGCAATACCGATGCCATCGAGAATTTCAGCTCTTGCTAACAAGGCTTCACCTGCACGTTCAGGGAATTGCTGAATAACTTGGTCAAGAGCCGGTATTATGTCTTCACTCGGTTCGAGAGTTGCCAGTTGGATTAGGGCGCTAGCTGTTTCTTCGGCATTAGGGAAGTCACGCACGAGTTCTTTATAGGCGCGTTTAGCCGATTGGGATTTGTGGGCGTACTGGAGTGCAAGAGCCGAGAGGTAGGCGTTGCGCGGTGTGTGTTCAGCTTTGGCATACGCAGCACTGGCTTGACTGTATTTGCGCTCATTCCAGTAGCCGAGTGCGATCGCTTCCCAATCTTTGGGTTGAATGAGGGTACGGGCTTTCTTGCTTTGGGAGTGACCGTATTGACTCACCAGCCGATCTAAGACTGAGCTAATATCGGGTGAGTCAAACGTATACCTTGCCAGTAATACCATCAGTTGGGGCTGATTGGGATTTTGCTGGAGCTGCTGTCTGGCGATTGCCAGGATGCGGGGATGAGACGGAAATTTCTTAAGCGCTCGCTCCCAGTATTGCGGATCGTCGGGGGAGAAGGCATACCAGTGCCGTGCAATTTCTAGAAGGGGATTGCTATGATACTCCTGCTTCGCTTTTTCCCAATATTGGGGATTAGCAGACCATAAGGCATACAAGGCTTCGGCTGCCACCGGCTCATCGGAGTATCGTTTGAGAACATCCTCCCACGCTAACCGAGCTTTGGCTTGGTCTGGTATGAGTTCGTAAGCTTGCGCTCGTTTTACAGCAATCTGTGCTGCCAAGACAGGATAGTCCCACTCTAATCCTTCCAACCATCGAAGGGCTTGTTTCCCTTGTTTTTGTTCTATTAAATCCGCTGCCAATAGATAACGGGCACGAACACGATCCAGGGATTGTGGGCCAAATGCGATCGCTTCCAATTGCGCCGCACGCTTTTTGGAGGGTAGCGAAACGAGTTGAAGGACTGGCGTATTGACCTGTTTTCCCTGTAATACGGGGCTTTGTTCCTGGAACGGCAGCCCCATACTCCATTGGTGTATATGGCTGCTATACTTCGTTCCTACAAGGGTTGCTCCCATCAGCAGTGCACATAGTCCAGCACCAGAAGCCAGTACAAGTTGTTTCCTCCGTCGCTCAAGTCTTGAAGGACTGTAGCGCGAGAAAATCAGACGTGACTTTTGCATAGAACCTCTTGGTGATGCATTCCCCTCCCAGCTCTGACTGAGCCTAGTGCGAGCTTTGTTATGAAGAATACCAGTTGTGCAACCCAAACTCACAGTTAGTTGCTTGGATTGACCTATTGAATATTCTTAGGATAATCAGAGCATGACAACAATCTTAAGACAGATTAAGAATCACTGCGGAGGTTCTGGTCTAGGTCGTCTTTTTTTTCCTAATCGCTTGAATACATACTCATACTGAACTTTATCAAACTTCGTCTCACTCGTAATGCCCCAATCCTCAATCCAGGCTCCTGCAAGATGAGCCCCCGTCAGATCGGCTCCGTCTAAGTGCGCCTGCATAAGTTTTGCTCTCGATAAATTGGCTGACTGTAAATTAGCATCACTGAGGTCGGCACCCACAAAGCTAGCCTCGACTAAGTTGGCTCCCCGCAAATTTATCCCTCGCAGAGATAAATTGTCAAAATTTTGCTTCTCTCCTTCTCCAATCACAACCAACTGCCGAACTTGTTCATTTTCCAGATAAGTTCTTCCCACACAAGCGAAGGATAGCTTTTTTGCCTGGAACCAACAGGTGCGAGTTAGATTCGCCCTTCTAAAATTTGTGCTTTCGAGTGTTGCCTGGGTGAAATCAGCATCTGTTAAATCAGCTCCTCGAAAATTGCTGCCACCAATGGCGGCAAAGGAATTAGTGAGCCTGCGAAGAAACATATATTTTTTTTCTCCAGCTAAGGCTTTCCAGCTCACAGAAGCAGACAACCCCGCTGCTGCCATTGCTACAGCCACAGCCACAGCGGCTGATACACTCCCCACCTCTGCCGTTGTTCCAGAAGAGTCTATGGCGACACTCATACCCGATGCCGCCGCTGCGGCTCCCGCTACTACTACAGCTGAACCCGCTCCAGCGCCTGCTCCTGCGGCTGATGCAACCATCGCGATCGCAATGGCTACTGCTGCGGCTGTCAAGGCTGAGATAACCACAGATCCTGCTCCCGCTGCCCCCAACGCTGCCGCCGCCGTAACCCCCACCGCTACCAGCACTCCGATTGCAATTACTAAACCTTGGCGGATACTGACCGTGATGAAAACTGCTAAGGTGATTAAGACAACGACACCCGCCAGAACGTGAATCGGGTCTTGACGCGTTAGCGCGGTTCCTGTGATAACGCCTACGAAGGCAGAAGCTAATCCTGATAGAGCCGATAGCAATAAAGAAATGCCTAATAAAATAATGGCCCAACCCGGTTCCCGTCCCGCTTGGGTCTGACTAAAGTTGGCTTCCACGAGAAGGGCGTTGGTAAAATCGGCTCCTCGAATATCAGCGTAGCTAAAATTGGCACCGACAAGGTCTTTCCTCCCTTTGAAAGATCGACCTCGGAGATTTTGACCGGAGAAGTCCAAAGTCATGTTGTAGATGCACGGCACTATGGCACATTGATTGATAAAGGCATACCATAAAACTTGAATTTACAGGAAACTTATGGAGCGCTCAAAAATTGTAGCCATTGTTACAGGGGCGATTTCTTTACTACTAGCGATCGCCTATCTCATCTTGGTTCAGCTCTTAGATTTTCGGGGTGAGATGATTCCCGCTCCAGTGAGTCAGCTCGCGCCAACCGTGGAAATGGCTTCGGAACACTCACTCGATAGGGTTGTCCTTCACCCCCCAACTCTTTTACCACTGGAAGCGATACTGATCAAGTGAATTCTATGGCTCCAATAAAGGCTCGCCGTTATGCCATCCTGGGGACGGGTGCGTTAGTTGGGTACTACGGTGCTTGCTTGCAACGAGTAGGTCTAGAGGTACACTTCCTGCTGCATCGCGATTACCAACACGTTAGAGAGCAGGGTTTAGTGATTCAGTCGCCAGATGGGGACTTCACTCTCCCCTATGTCAATGCTTATAATGATGCCGCCAAGATGCCAGCTTGTGATGTGGTGATTGTGGCACTCAAGACCACACAAAATCATCTACTACCTGACATGCTGCCCCCTGTAGTCAAAGACAACGGTGTTGTTTTAGTGCTGCAAAATGGCTTAGGGATAGAACAGCAAGTTGCCGCAATTGTTGGCTCAAAACGGGTGATGGGGGGATTATGTTTTCTCTGTTCCAATAAAGTGGGGCCAGGACATATCCACCACCTTGACTACAAACAGATTACTCTGGGCGAATATCTCCCAGACTATCAACCTGGTGGCTTAACAGAGCGGATGCGTCAGATTGCCGATGATTTTGAACGTGC